>JAEYYQ010000515.1 GCA_023428365.1 Pseudomonadota bacterium
GATCGATCCTCCCGGACGCATCGTGTCTGGCGCGATCCGGTTCCAAGGCCGTGATATCGCCAGCTTATCCTACGACGAAGCGCGTCACCTGCGCGGCAATCGTATCGCGATGATTTTCCAGGATCCGATGATGACCCTCAATCCGGTCCTGCGCATCGACACGCAGATGGTCGAGGCCATCCAGGCCCATCGCCGGGTTTCGCGGGCAACCGCTTTGAAAGAGGCCCGCGATGCCCTGGCGCAGGTCGGTATCCCGTCTCCCGAACGGCGGCTGACGGCCTACCCGCACGAACTCTCCGGCGGCATGCGCCAGCGCGTGGCCATTGCCATCGCGTTCATCAATAAGCCCGATCTCATCATTGCCGACGAGCCGACGACGGCACTCGACGTGACGATCCAGGCGCAGATCCTGCACGTGGCCCAACAGCTCTGCCGTACCAGCGGCACCGCCATGATCTGGATTACGCACGATCTGGCCGTCGTCTCCGCCCTCGCGGACCGCATTGCGGTCATGTACGCCGGCCGCATCGTCGAACAGGGCGAGGCCTCAGATGTCATCGGCCAACCGAGGCATCCTTATACGCATGGATTGATCGGTTCCGTGCCCAGTCACAATGCGCGCGGGCAACGTCTCGTGCAGATCCCCGGCATGACGCCTTCGCTCATCAATCTGCCGGAAGGCTGCGCCTTTCGCACCCGCTGCAACCGCTCGCAACCCGATTGCGTACGCGAACCACCACTGACAAGGCCCGCTCCAAACCGTGAACTCAGGTGCTTCCATCCTGTGCCGCTGGAAGGAACGCCATGAGCTTCGACATGTCAGCACCCGTTATCGAAGCCAAAAACCTCAGCAAACGCTTCATCAAATCGGTCGATCTGGCGGGTCGTATTGCGTCGCGTCTCGGTGGCGGCGAGGTCGAGGAAATCGTTCATGCGGTCGACGATGTCAGCCTGACCGTCGCCAAGGGTGAGGTCGTCGGTCTGGTCGGCGAATCCGGGTGCGGAAAATCCACCCTCGGCCGCATGATCGCCGATCTTCTCAGGGCAACGGAAGGGCAGGTCCTGTTCAAGGGACGCGTCCGCGATGGACTAGCCGCGCAGGATGCCAAGGCCGCGCGACTGGCCGTGCAGATGATATTCCAGGATCCCTACGCTTCGCTCAACCCGCGCATGCGCGTGGAAGCCATTATCGGCGAAGCGCCGCTGGCGCACGGTCTCGTCAGTCGCGCCGAGCTTGGCGGTTACATTGCGGATGTGATGCGGCGCGTCGGACTCGATCCGGAGCTGGGCAAACGCTACCCGCATCAGTTTTCAGGCGGGCAGCGCAGCCGCATCGGCATCGCCCGCGCGCTTGCCGTGAAGCCGGAATTCCTGGTCTGCGATGAAGCAATCGCGGCGCTCGACGTTTCGATCCAGGCTCAGATCATCAATCTGTTCATGGATCTGCGCGAGATGCTGGACCTGACCTATCTGTTCATCAGCCATGACCTCGGCGTGGTCGAACACATCTCGGACCGCATCGTGATCATGTACCTCGGCCGCATCGTTGAGATGGCGCCGACAGTCGAACTGTTTGCCAAGCCCAATCATCCGTACGCGCAGGCGCTATTGGCAGAAGTCCCGCGGCTCGGGCGCGAGAAGCGCGAGTTCAAGCCGATCGAGGGCGAGATCCCCTCGCCTCTCGATCCGCCGCCCGGATGTCATTTCCATCCGCGCTGCCCGTTTGCCATGCCACGCTGCCGAGAAGAGATCCCGGCGCTGAAGGAGATTGCGCCGGGCCGTTATGCTGCGTGCCATCTGAACGACGCGGCCTGATCCCTATCAGGGGGTCTCCACGCCCAATGCGATCCGGAAGCGGCGGGCAATCGCCCCGCCATCCTTCACCGGCAGTGACCACGGGTCTTCGCTGACAGCGATTTTCGCCACCGCAAACACTGGCCCCGGTGTCTTGAACAGAAAGTCCGCCAGATCATCGACGGCGCCCTGCTCCGTCACCGTCCGTGTCTGACGAATGCCGAAACCCTCGGCAACCTTGCACAGGTCAGTGCGGGCTGCGGTTAGGCCTGTTTGGCGCCCGGTCTCGCCGAACTTCTCATTGTCGAGAACCAGGATGGCCAAATTGTTCGGCGCCTCAGCCGCGACGACGCCCAGCGAGCCGATGCCCATCATCATCTCGCCGTCGCCGGTCAGCGCCAGCACGCGACGGTTCGGTTGCGCCAACGCGACGCCCAGTGCCGTGGAGACCGCAAGCCCCATGCCACCCCACGAATAGAGATATTCCGGGCTGTCACCCGCAGCAGAGCAATCCCACGTCGGTGATCCGAGCCCGGGAACGACCAGCGCGCCGTTGCGCTTGGCCAGCAAAGACGCCACGAACGGGCGGCGCTGGATCTTATTCGATTTCGTATCAGCCATGATCGCCTCCCTTAGTCCTGTCCGAAACCTTTGGCGCCAATCACGCGCTGGCTCACGAGAACCGCGCACGAAAAACCGCCATTGAACGCGAGATCGGCCGCACCGACGAATGCCGGGGCAACCTCATCCGCCGTATCCGCCGGAAAGCACTTCACGCCAACCGCTTCAAGCGCTGGACGCGTCGCCTGTCCCATCTGCACCTGCCATGGATTGAACTCGCCCCATTGGCCGCGCATCGTCACCAGCATCAGGCATGGCGCACGCATGATGGACGG
>JAEYYQ010000518.1 GCA_023428365.1 Pseudomonadota bacterium
TGATTGATGACTGCTCGCAGGCGGACGTTCTGGTGATCGGTTTCCCGAAACCGCCCAATTGCCAACCGTCCGGGCCGGTGATCGACTTCTTCATGGTCCGGGATCGAGGCACGCACGTCATCTCGATCGTTGATAACACAGTTCACGTCACCAGCGTCGCCGACCTGCGTGGCGATCGCCCCTGGTCACGACGCGTCGGGCCGATAAGGCGAGCACCCGCGGCAGCTGTGGAAATCGAAAATCGGATTGGGACTTTTGCAGCCCCGATGGACCTGACCGAGGCGCCGCGCGATATCCGTCCGGAGATCGAGGACGACGATGGCCCGTTGCCGACAGAGCCCGATGCGAATCAGTAACGCCGGATGAGACCGATCAAGCGGCCCTGAATGTCGATCTGGTCCGGCCCAAAGATACGTGTCTCATAACTTGGGTTAGCCGCCTCGAGGGCGATGGCCGAGCCGCGCTTGCGCAACCGCTTCAGCGTGGCTTCCTCTTTCTCAACGAGAGCGACAACGATGTCTCCATTTTCGGCGGCATCGCAGCGACGGATGATGACGATATCGCCGTCCTGAATGCCGGCATCGATCATCGAATCTCCGCGTACTTCGAGGGCGAAGTGCTCGCCATTGGTGAGCAAATCCGGCGGGCAGGCGATGTCATGAGAGTGCGACTGGATCGCGCTGATCGGCACACCTGCCGCGATGCGCCCCATCAGAGGAACGGACACCGTCCGGCTGTCGATGATGTTTGATGGCGGCGTCGCGAACTGTGGCTGCTTTCCGCGGCTACCCTCGATGATACTCGGCGTGAAGCCGGCCCGCTTTGATTCGGGCTGTTCGGAATTCTCCGGGAGCTTGATGACTTCCAACGCGCGCGCCCGATGCGGCAGTCGACGGATGAAGCCGCGCTCTTCCAGAGCCGTGATCAGCCGGTGAATACCTGACTTGGACTTGAGGTCGAGCGCATCCTTCATCTCATCGAAGGAGGGTGGAACACCCGTTTCCTGAAGCCGGGAGTGAACGAACAGCAGAAGTTCTTTCTGTTTCTGCGTCAGCATCGATACGGAGCCCCGTTTGGATGCAGAGGCCGGGACATCCAGCCACCTGTACAAATCATGAACAACGTTAGCCGTTCAGGACTTGTTCTGCAAGTGGTTCGTGACGTTCTTGTGTTGATCAGCCTAGAAATCGAGCCGCAGAACATTCACGAGGGTGCCCGTATCGAGCGGCGGGGCGTTGGGCGGGCGGACCAGCAGGACGTCCGCAGCAGCCAGAGTCGCGAGCAAAGAACTGTCCTGCGAACGCGCCGGGCGAACCTCGTAACTCCCGTCTGGCTTCCGCTGCAACATCGCGCGCATGTAATGCTGACGCGGACCATTGGCTTCGACCGGATCGGCCAGTGGAGCTGTCAGCGATACGCCTTCATCCTCAGTCATTCCCACGATGGCGCGCAAATAGGGAACGAGAAAAACGCGCGTGCAGATGAGCGCTGAAACCGGGTTTCCGGGCAGCCCGAACACACGCTGCGCCCCGAGGCGTCCATGCAGCAGCGGCTTGCCGGGACGCATGTCGATCTTCCAGAACGATAGCGACATGCCGAGTTGTTTGAGGACGGGACCAACCAGGTCGTGATCGCCTACTGAGGCGCCGCCGATGGTGACCAACACGTCAGCATCGCGCGCCATGTCCACATGCTGCGCCAGGCTCTCCCGAGTATCGCGGGCGATCCCGAGAAAGCGAGCTTCGGCGCCCGATTGCGTCACTAGACCAGCGATACCGAGAGGGTTGGAGCAGACGATTTGACCAGGGCCTGGCAGCGTGCCCGGCAACACAAGCTCATCGCCCGTGGCCAGGATCGCGACGCGCGGCTTGCGGCGAACCTGAAGTTCGCCGTGACCGGCCGACGCCGCCAGCGTCAGTTCACGCGGGCCGAGCCGCCGCCCCGCTGGCAACAAGGTGTCGCCTTCGAGAAAATCGCCGGCACAGGGACGAATATTCAGGCCTGCGTCGGTCCGGCCTTCCCGTATTGTTACGGCGCCATCGTTCGCAGACGTATTCTCCTGAATGATCACCGTATCGGTGTCATCGGGTACCGGCGCGCCAGTGAAAATTCGAACGGCCTCACCACGGCGCACGGCACCCTGGTAGGGATGTCCTGCTGCGGACTGGCCAACCACCTGGAGCGAAACGGGAAGCTGGCCGAGATCCATTGATCGCACCGCGTACCCATCCATGGCGGAGGAATGGAACGGTGGCTGCGTCAGGCGGGCGATGATCGGATCGGCCAGGATCCGTCCACCAGCCTCTGCGATAGGGATCGTCTCCGGCTCGGTGACAACGACGCCGTCGAGAATTTTCGCCAGTGCCTCGTCAACCGAGAGCGCCATCGCTCATGCTCCTGCCAGCGGCGCGGCGTGATAGTCGCCGGAGCGGCCGCCAGATTTTGACACCAGACGGATGTCTGAAAAACTCATTCCGCGGTCGGCGGCTTTCAGCATGTCGTACAGCGTGAGGCAGGCAACGGACACGGCTGTCAAAGCTTCCATCTCGACCCCGGTCTGGCCCGTCACCTTGACTTCAGCAGTCACGCGAATGCCCGGGGGGGAGGGCGACAATTCAAAATCAACCGTCGCCTTGGTGATCGGCAGCGGATGGCAAAGTGGGATCAACTCGTGAGTTTTTTTCGCGGCCATAATGCCCGCGATGCGCGCCGTCGCCAGCACGTCGCCTTTCTTGGCCTGTCCTGTCTCGACCAGCGCCAAAGTTGCCGGCTGCATGGAAACAAAGCCTTCTGCACGCGCGATCCGGTGCGTCCCCGCCTTGTCCGAGACGTCGACCATATTGGCCTCGCCTTTGGCGTTGAGATGGGTCAGCGGTGCGTGGCTCATGGCAGTCTCCGATCAGCCGGTCGCGAGAAGAGTTCGCGTCGCGGCCGTCACATCGTCCTGGCGCATGAGGCTTTCTCCGACCAGGAATGTTTTGACGTCGACCTTGGCCAGCCGGGCGATATCGGCCGGTGTAAAAACCCCGCTCTCGCCAATCACGATACGATCGCGGGGGACCAACGGCGCGAGCTGCTCGGTCGTCTCCAGCTTGGTCTCGAATGTCTTCAGATTGCGATTGTTGATGCCGATCAGGCGGCAGTCGAGCTTCAAAGCCCGTTCCATCTCAGCTGCGTCGTGGACTTCGGCGATGGCATCCATGCCCCAGACCTTGGCCGCGGCTGCAAGATCGGCGGCAATGTGGTCATCGATCTGGGCGAGGATGATCAGGATGCAGTCTGCGCCCCACGCGCGCGCCTCTGCGACCTGATAGGTGTCGAGCATGAAATCCTTGCGCAGTGCGGGCAGTCGTGTCGCCGCCCGGGCCTCGGTGAGGTATGCCGGAGCCCCCTGAAACGACGGGCCATCGGTCAGCACGGACAGGCAGGTGGCCCCGCCCGCTTCGTACGCCTTCGCTAAAGACGGCGGATCGAAGTCGGCGCGGATGAGCCCTTTCGATGGGCTTGCTTTCTTGATCTCAGCGATCAAGGCGTATTGCCCGCCAGCAATCCGGGCCTCGATTGCTCCGGCGAACGGCCGGACGGGTGTCGCTTCCCGGGCCGCGGCCTCAACAGCCGCCAGGGATCTCGTAGCTTTGGCTGCCCGGATTTCCTCGAGCTTGTAGGCGGTGATCTTATCGAGAATGTCGCTCATACGTCCCTGATTACCCGGCCATTACGAAGAAGCATAGCGCCAGCCTATCGCCGCAAACGCCTGTTTGAACACTGATGCCTAACGCCCATCACGTCAAAACGGGGAATCTCTGCATGATATCAATAAAGCTGACGAGCATTCTGGTTGACGATCAGGCCAAGGCGCTGGCATTTTATACCGACATTCTCGGCTTTGAACTCAAGCAGGACATCCCGATGGGAGAGGCCAGATGGTTGACGGTCGTTTCGCCCGTCGATCCCGAGGGGGTCCATCTTCTTCTGGAGCCCTGTGGTTTCGAGTTCGCGAAGACCTATCAGAAGTC
>JAEYYQ010000570.1 GCA_023428365.1 Pseudomonadota bacterium
GATTTCCGGCGCGAAGCTCGGGATGCCGAGGAAGGTCAGATCCTCGCCTTCGGTCAGCGTGTCGCCAATGCGCAGCACGCCATGGTTCGGCAAACCGACAACGTCGCCGGCATAGGCTTCGTCGGCAATCGAGCGATCCTGGGCGAAAAAGAACTGCGGGGATTGCAGCGCCATGGTCTTGCCGGTGCGCATCAACTTCACACGCATGCCGCGTGTCAGCTTGCCGGAGCAGACGCGCATGAAGGCGATGCGGTCGCGATGGTTCGGGTCCATGTTCGCCTGGATCTTGAACACGACGCCGGTCATCTTCGGCTCCGTGGCCTCGACCACCCGCTTATCGGCCTTCTGGTTGGCTGGCGGCGGGGCGAAGGCAACCAGCGCATCGAGCAGGTCGCGGACGCCGAAGTTGCGCAGCGCGCTGCCGAAGAACACCGGTGTCAGCGCGCCGTGGCGGAAGGCTTCGAGATCGAACTTGTTGCAGGCATCGGCGACGAGACCAACTTCCTCGCGCCAGCGCGCGTAGGCGTCTTCCTCTAGCAACGCGGCGATGGCCGGATCGTCCGGACCCGATACCGCGAGGCCGTCCGGATCCTCGTCGATGCGGCGGACGCGCGGCTGGTTGAGGTCATAGGTGCCGCGGAACTCGCGTCCGCGACCGATCGGCCAGACCATCGGCGCGGTGTTGAGCGCCAGCACTTTCTCGATCTCGTCGAGCAGATCCAGTGGCTCGCGGATCTCGCGGTCCATCTTGTTGATGAACGTGATGATCGGGATGTCGCGCAGGCGGCAGATCTCGAACAGCTTGAGCGTGCGTGCCTCGATGCCCTTTGCGGCGTCGATCACCATGATGGCGGCGTCGACGGCTGTCAGCGTGCGATACGTGTGGTCGGAGAAGTCTTCGTGGCCCGGCGTGTCGAGCAGGTTGAACACCTTGTCCTGGTATTCGAACGTCATCACCGAGGTGACGACCGAGATGCCACGCGAGCGCTCGATCGCCATCCAGTCGGATCGGGTGTTGCGACGGTCGCGCTTGGCCTTGACCTGACCCGCAAGCTGAATGGCGCCGCCGAACAGCAGCAACTTTTCGGTCAGCGTGGTTTTACCGGCGTCAGGGTGCGAGATGATCGCGAAGGTGCGCCGCCGCGAGATTTCGCGCGCAAGCGCATCCCCGCGCGGGGACGGGGCTTCCTGGGCGTCGAAAGAGTGCAATGGCTGGTCGTTCAAGGCCCTGAGCCCTTCCTCAAGCTGGTAAACGTGGTCGTGAGCACCGCCGATAGGTGTCTATAGCCGGAATCGCGGCGTCGGTCGCGGTGGCGCGTCGCCCCTGCGTCGGCTCGGCCACTCATATGGGGCAGACCGCAAAGACACGCAAATCCGATCTATATGCAATCGATCTCATCAGGCAGTTGATAACCTCTGGGTGATTATGCAGGAGTGTGTCGTCTCACCGGGGGAGAAGTATGGGGCGCAATCTGTTTGTCTATGGGACGCTGATGTCCGGTGCGGGCCATCAGATGGGCCAGCGTCTGTTGGCGAAAAGCCAGCTCATCGGCCCCGGGGTTCTCGAAGGACAGCTTTTCGATCTCGGAGAGTATCCGGCTTTGGTCGAAGGCGGCCCCGCAGGTGGGCTCGTTCACGGTGAGGTGCTCGAACTCAGCAATCCGGCGGCGACACTTGTCTGGCTTGATGAGTACGAAGGGATTGTCCCGGGGCAGGAGAGTGGCAGCGAGTATGAGCGGGTCCAGCGCCGGGTTCAGCTTGCCTCAGGCGGCGAAGTTACGGCCTGGGTTTATGTGTACCGGGCGACGATCGCCGGTGCGCGATTGATCGACAACGGACGCTGGCGCTAGATCGGCCGTTGAGCGGTACGCCTATTCGGTCGACATTTCTGTCGTTCCGAGACCCTCAAGACTGAATGCGAATTTATCGCCCGCATTGATCGGAAGCGTGAGAATGACGCTGCCGGTGATCACGACCATGCCTGCCTCGATCGGCCGTCCGCGTTCGACGGCCAGATTGGCAAGCCACGCCAACGCGCCCATCGGATTGTCCGTGACACCGGTCCCGTGCTCCTTGCCGTTGACCATCAGGCGGCCTTTGATGCCGTTGAGGTCGAGATCGGGCGCGACGGTTACGGCTGGCCCTAGAACGATGCCGCCGTTCCAGACATTGTCCGCGATAAGCGACAACGCGTTGGTGCTCTTGTAGTGGGCGTTGCGATCCTCGATCAGTTCGAAGGCGGGCATCACTTCGGCAACAGCTGAGCGGACGTCAGATGGCGTGTACGGGCTGCCTTTGTCTGCCAGTGTCTTTCCAAGCCGGACGCCCAGCTCGCATTCGACCATCAGATGGATGAAGTCGCCGCGCTTCAGATGGACGGGCGAGGTATGGATGCGCCGCTCGAAGATCATACCGCCGCACGGATGGTTGATGCCCATCAACTCCTGCATGATCTTCGTCGTCGTCGCGATCTTCAGTCCTTTGACCGGGCCATACCGGGGCACCCATAAATCGCGCAGGGCTTCCTGCGTGGCATAGGCATGATTGACGGTTGGCGGCGCGAACTCGGCAGGGAGGTTGCTATAGCTCTCGAGCGTCGCGTGGCTTTCGGCGATTCGGGCGGCAGCTGCTTTCGGATCGAAATCGTACATATCGCAACGTTCTCCTGGTTTCGCGGCAATCTCCTTATTCCGGAGTCGTGGCGGCGAAAGCCGGAACCGCGGCCGCAAACTTATCCAGCCAAGCGACGAGTTTCGGATGATCGGCGCGCCATACGCCCTGATGCCGGAAATCGAGATAACCGAGAGCGCACGCGATGGTGATATGGCCGTAGTCGGGCGTACCGTTCCATTGCGGCGGCGCCTTTTCCAGCTCGCCGAGTGACTGATCGATCTTGAGCTGCAGACGGTCCACCCAGTTCTGGACGCGCATTTCGGCGGGACGATAGCGCCCCTCGTAGACGAGCAATAGCGCAGCATCGAGGATGCCATCGCCGAGCGCGCCGCGCACGAGGGTATCGATGCGCTCGCGACCACCGGCCGGAAACAGATGCGGTTCGGGTTTCAGGATATCGAGATACTCGCAGATCACGTGGCTATCGTAGATCCGCATGCCGTCCTCGATGATGAGAACCGGAATCTTCGCCAGAGGGTTTTCGCGATATAGCGCTTCGTTCTTGAGAATGCCGGTATCGATTTTCTCGACCGAAATTTGATCCGTCACGCCCTTCATCAGCGCGGTGATCTTCACCTTGCGTCCGTATGGAGAGGCAGGCGACGATAGGAGCTTCATCATGGGACACAACTCTGCTGTAGAAGGGCCGTTACGAGTACTCATCGTGACGGGGAGAAGCGCTGGCGGCAAGTGCTGTGTACGTCGTTCCGAAGATTTGGGAGGAGATGAGGCGAAGGTCAGGATGCGACGTCATCCGCAGCGGCTGTTTCGTAAGCCTCGGTTGCCATCAACCACTCCATTTCCGCGTCTGCGAGCCGTTTTGCTGTTTGCCCGCGATCAATCGACAGGCGCTGGGCCTTGTCGGGGAACTTGCTGTACAACTCGGGATCGGCAAGAGCGGTATCGAACTTAGCGATATCCGCGTTAAGACGCTCAACCTGCTTCTCCGCAGCCTGCATGGCTTTCCGGAGCGGGGCCAGCTCGGCGCGTCGTTCCGCTGCCGCACGGCGCTGATCGGTGCGGCTGGCGCGGGCGTCTGTCCCATTGCCACCCTTGGTGCGGCCGCGCCCGCCGCGTTCCGACAGTAGTAGCTCGCGATAGGACTCCATATCGCCGTCGAAGGAGCTGACCGTGCCATCGCGCACGATCCACAGCCGGTCGGCGCTGGCTTCGACCAAATGCCTGTCGTGGCTGATCAGGATGACGGCGCCTTCGAATTCGGCCAGCGCGTGGAT
>JAEYYQ010000655.1 GCA_023428365.1 Pseudomonadota bacterium
GCGTCGCTTTCCCGGTTAGTCCGTAATGGACGGCAGGGCAAGCCTGCAAAATGCTCTATTGAGCGGCAAGTTCACCAACGAAGTGCAGCACCACTTCGCGGCGATGCGGCTGATCGCGGTGCTCCACGAGATACAGGGCCTGCCACGTGCCGAGTACTGGCAATTCACCCGTCACCGGAATGCCGATCGACGTCGACGTCAGCATCGACTTGATATGCGCCGGCATATCATCGGCGCCTTCCGTCGTGTGCTGGTACGCAGCGGAGCGCGGCGCCAAACCATCCAGCGCAGTTTCCAGATCCACACGGACATCCGGGTCCGCGTTTTCCTGGATGACCAGGGACGCCGACGTATGCCGAATGAAGACCGTCAGGAGACCTTCGATCGCATTGATCTTTTCAAGCCAGAGACGAGCCTGAACGGTCAGGTCGGTGAAACCCGGTCCCCGCGTCTCGACCTGCAATCGCGTGATGGCCTGGTTCAGCATCGCTCTATGCTCGGGATTCGCCCTCGGATTTACAGGGGCGTTCCCTTGCCCTCGCCGTCTTCCTTCTCGAATTGCTTGATGCGGTCACGGAACTTGCGGAAGAGACGTTCGACATAGTCAAAGGCCTTGTCGACATCTTCCTCGCTCGGCAATTCCAGACGCTTGTCCGTCGGCGCATCCAGCCCTTCGGATTGTGGGGGAATGCCAGCCAGCGCTTCGAGGCGTCGGTTCTCGGCCCGTAGCCTGTCGAGTTCGGCGCGCATCGACTGCCCCTCATCGCCCATCGGCTCGCAGACCCACTTGGTATCGCGGCGATTGCAGGTCGACATGGCGCCGGTTTCGGTATCAAGGCGTACGAAGCCGCCGTCGATCGGGCTCATCGTATATCGCCCCGCCCGCTCCTGAGCGGTGACGCCAACAGCCCCTATCCCGACCAGCACCAGGGACGGCACAATCACAGTCAGCGCGCGCATACAACACCTCCTCGATCCAGCGTCCGACCCGGCCTGAGGCGGGTTGCCGGCAACATGTCGCCCCGAAACGAATCGAATTCAAGGCGCGCGAGCGTCCTTCCCCAGTGGTGCCGACCAGCCCAGGCAGATCTCCAAGCGCTCGAAATGGCCTGTTTGCGGCGGTTCGTGGGCAGTCAAATCGTCCTTAACGGAACATTTACGGGTGACTGACAGCCTCACTTTAGAGGGACTGGTCGAAGCTCGTGCCGTGTGTCGACCTGGGTGCGCTCAAACGGCATGGCAAAGACGCGTATGTGGCGACGCGTCCAAGCGAAAGACTCCCCCGCGGGAGGCCGAATGACGAGGGCATTCCGCACGGATCACCAGATCCACTTGGGGAGAGGCAATGTCGGACTACTACAGCCAGCATCCGGACGGGGAGCCCGGTGACGGCGCGGGCGCTCGCAGCGCAGCCTGCGGCGCCGAGGAGCTGAAAGGTCTGCTTCAGCGGATTGCGTCCCATATTGCCGACGCCGACGTGCGCCACGGATCTGTGCTGGAGGATATGCACGGACGGCTGGTCAATCTGGGAGACGACACCCGCGCACTTCGCCAAGCCGTTCCATCCGGCCTAAACGATGCCCTCGCGCGCATCGAGAGCAGCCTAGCGCGGCCCGCAGCATACGACGCTTTATCAACTTCGCTCCCCCACAACGACGATAATCCTGCCGTGGGCAACGACGAGCCGGGCCGGCCGTCCTCGCCGACGATTGCAGAGCAACCAGGCGCCGATTGGGACCGGGACTCAGCCGATGCCCTGGCACGCATCTATGAGCACGCGCACGACGACACGGGGCACGATGGGGCCACGGCCTCTATGACGAGCGATTCGAACGCGTCAGATTTTATGGGCGCATTGGACACCGACGACGACCTGCAACACAACCCCCGCGACGCCGCATGGCATGACGCGCCGCCAGAGGCCGCCATTCAGCCCGAAAACACGCTCGCGCTTCTCGATACCCGTTTCCAGGCCTTCGAGCAGCGTCTCGGAGAAGTTTTCGATAACGTCGCAACGCGATCGGACGTCGAAGGACTGAAGCTGATCGAAGCGCACATCTCCGAGTTGATGCTGCACGTATCGCAAACTCAAACGCAGCTCGAGCGTCTGGACACTATCGAGATGCGGCTCGTGCGCGTGAGCGATTCAATCTCCGATGAGCGTCTCGAAAAGCTGATCTCTGAATCGTCCCTGGCCGATACCTATCTGGAGCGACTGGCGGGTGCGCTGGCCTCGCGCCTGACCCAACACCGGTCCGGCGATGACACCGGTAATTCGGCGACGGTAAAGCTCGATGAACTGAGCGCTCTCGTCGAGCAGTTCGTGAGCAATCACCGGCAGACTGAGGAAAACACGTCCAGCGCGCTCGGCACCGTGCAGCAGGCAATGGTGCACCTTCTGGACCGCATCGACGCCCTGGAACCGGCACACGGCGCCTGGCAGCCGTTTGATGCTGCGGACCCGGTTGACGACTTCTCCACACGCAGCGAGGGCGAAGAGGCCCTGGCGCGGGTCTATCACCATCAGGCAGGCGACACGCCTCCTGCCACGACGAAGGCCAAAACTCGCCCGGCCGAGCTGGCCAATATCGCTGCGGAGATCGACGAGGCCCGAAAGGCCACGCATGCAAATGCACGTGAGCTGCAAACTTCTGCCGCTTCGCACGTTGATGCCGCGGTTGGTGAAAACGCCCCACAGCCGCTGTCCGCAAGCCGCGAAGAGTTCGTCGCTGCCGCCCGCCGTGCCGCACGTCAGGCCTCGAACGTGCCGCCGCAAGCCGCCTCCGCACCCGTCAACCCGCGCGCCATGGTCGGCGGACGCCGGAAGGCCCTGGCGCGGCCTCTCGCGGGCCTCATGATGGCGACGCTCGTTATGGTCATCGCCGTCGGCGTCGGTCTGACGACCTACAATTTCATCAAGGGTGATGATGCCGTCGCAACAGTGGCGCCGACGCAGAGTTCACTGCTGCGACAGAACGATATCAGCACCGGAGAGGTCCCGGCGCCGGTCAACGTCATCGATGCAGATTCGGAGCGTAGCGACAGCGTCCTGATCGACGACGAATTACCGCCAGGATTCGCTCAGGATCCGGCTCCGCCGGCTCAGAGTGGCGAACCGCCGGCTGGGATCATGTTGGAAACCGGATCACTCTATTCAACCGAGGATCTTGCAAGGAGCGAGCAGCGTCGCCGGATGGCGCAGCTTTCGACCAACCTTGGCGCCGTGCAGGGTGGCATCCAATCGATCCCGACTGCGCTGATCCCGGGGTCTGCAGATCGGACGCTGGCCGCCCCATCAACCGGCACGAACTCCGCGCATCCTCAAACGTTGCCGCCGGCCGCTGTCGGGCCGCTGTCGTTGCGCATTGCAGCGGCAAATGGAGATCCATCAGCCGAATTCGAGGTCGCCGCCCGCCTGGCCGAAGGCAGAGGTGTCGAGCAGGATTTCAAGCAGGCTGTCATTTGGTATCAACGCTCGGCATCGCGCGGCTTTGCGCCCGCCCAATACCGGCTCGGCACGTTGTATGAGCGCGGCCTTGGCGTAAAAGCGGTGCTCGGCCGTGCGAAGGCCTGGTACCGCAGCGCCGCGGAAAAGGGCAACATCAAAGCCATGCACAACCTCGCCGTACTGAGCGCCGGCGGCGTGCCCTCCGATTATAAGACAGCAGCCCACTGGTTTACCGAAGCCGCAGACCGCGGCGTCCGCGACAGCCAATTTAACCTTGCCGTCCTGCTGGAAAGCGGAATCGGCGTTCAGCAGGATCTGAAAGCTGCCTACGGCTGGTTCAAAATTTCTGCTCAGAGCGGCGACAAAGAGGCGCCGCGCCGCATCGAGCAATTGAGGCACAGGCTTGTGGCGGCGGAAATTGCCACGGGAGAAGCTTTTGCCCGCAATTGGCGAGCAAAGCCCGCCGATCCTCTCGTGAATGATGTCCGTGCGGCCGGAGAAGCCTGGAAACTTCGCGACAACAACGGCGTCGCCGGTTGATTTCGAAAAGACGCCCGTCAATTTTTGCTGCCGCGCACCCCGCACGCGGCGAAATTCCAAAGCCGTGATCTTTCACGTTCGTTTCATTCGCGGAACAAAATAGTCCGCGAGACGAAAATGATGATTGACCGTGCTGTCCAGCGCTGGCTTAAAAGAGCTGCACATATACTTGCCAAAAAGTTGGGCTTGCTGACTGCGATCAGCCCTCCGCGCCCTTGACGATGTCCCGGGGCGGCGGGTCGCTATCGCGGCAACCGGTTCGGACAACGCATGAATTTTTATCTGCCCATTGCCGAGATGTCGGTGAACATCTTTGTTTTCCTCGGTATGGGCGGAGCGGTCGGTTTCCTATCGGGCATGTTCGGCGTCGGCGGCGGCTTCCTCATGACGCCCCTGCTCGTGTTCTCAGGCATCCCTTCGGCCGTTGCGGTCGGCACCGAAGCTGCACAGATCGTCGCATCATCGG
>JAEYYQ010000587.1 GCA_023428365.1 Pseudomonadota bacterium
TCCGCTCATCAATGGATCGAGTTGACTGCTGGCAAGAACCGAGTCGAGGCGAACCGTTGTGCTGTAAAAGAGTCCGTCTGGTTTGAACTCAATTTCGGGCTTCCGGTCGATATCGGTCATGACCGTCTCCAACAGCGAGTAACCGAAGCCGCGCCGTTGTGGCGGTGTCGTCGGCGGCCCGCCGCGCTCGACCCACTGGAAACGCAGGTGCGGGACACGATCATCGTTTTCGGCATGCTCTTCGATCCGCCAGGTGATATCGACCTGTCCTCCAGTCTGCGATAGGGCACCGTACTTGGAGGCGTTGGTGGCGAGTTCGTGAATCACCAGCGACATGTTCTGCACCGCCTGCGGCGCCAGCATGAGCGGCGGGCCTGACGCTTCATAGCGGCCGGCAAAGGCACGCATTTCATTCTGGACCACGAGACCGATATCCGCCCCTTGCCAATGGGCTGCGGTCAGCGTATCGCTTGCGTTCGCCAGCGCCTGCAACCGCCCCATCAGAGTTTCGCGTGCGTCGCGTATCGTGCGCCCCTCGAAGAGCGTCCGTCGCGCGATCGAGGAGATGACCGCGAGGAGATTGTTTGTCCGATGCTGGAGTTCGCGCAGAAGCAGCTGGCGGCGGGATTCACTGGTCTGTCGTTCAAGTGCGGCGGCCGACAGTGCAGCATAAATCTGCTGAAACTCGCGCGTACTGAGCGCTCGTTCCGGCAATGTGTAGCCGTGACCCAGCCGCGTCGCTGCATCGACGAGATCATCCACGCTGGTGTGCAAACGTCGTGCAATCGAGATCCCGAGTGTAAGCGCCAGCGTCAGCAGGATGAGTGAGCCGATAGCAAACAGCAGCCAAGCATGACGCAGAGGCGCTTCCACGACGGCCGTCGGCACCGAGATGGTAGCCAGCCACCCGGACATTGGCGATCGCGTAACTCCCCGAACGACAGGAATACCGTTGAACCCCGCGACCCAGTCGACACCTTGAGCGGCCTCTGAGGCCTGCGCAAATTCGTCCGGTAATTGGCTGCCGATTTTTGGATAATCGCCGGCGGAGCGGGCGAGAATCAGCTTCTGCCGGTCAACAATGCTCCATTGCCATTCGGCGGGACGTCGCTGGTTTCTGAAAGCCGCATCCAATGCATCGAGCGCCCGTATGATGCTGATGACCGCAGTCACTTTCTCCTGGCGACGAATAGGGACGCTGACGATCCATCCAGGCTGCGATGCAACGGCATTTTGCAGAAGATCAGAGACGACGGGACCGTTCTTTTCGACGACCGCTTCGACACGCTCGGGGTTTGCGCGTTCCGACAAGGGGATGCCGAATGGTACTGCTGTATCAAGAATCGGCCAGCCGCTGGCGTCGTGAACGACGACTCTCGCCCCACGCGGCACCAGTGTCTCGGTGGCATGGCGATGCAAGCGCGCAAGATCCATTTCCGGTCCGAGCGTGCCGCTGAGAGTTTCCAGAAGCAGGACAGTGCGGTCGATCTCGCCATCGAGCTCGCTTACGAGTTCCCAGGACGCGGCTTGGACTTCAGCTTCGATGGAGCGGTATCGTTCGACCGAATAATAGTGAATCAGGACGCCGCACAAGGCCAGGACCGGTATGGCGATCGACAGGCCATAAAGGATGAGCCACTGGGCGAACGAGGGCGGCGATCTCGATTGCATGAAAAGGATGATCGACCATGAGAGCTGAGTTTGAGGCGCCAACCTGTCGCGTATGGCGGCGGATTGCAACAGTTCGGCCCGTCAGGTGGTGAAAAGCTTGGATCGTGGCTCAGTGCGGCAGGCCGTCGACGTCAGTTTCTCATGCCCGCGGGAAGGTGTGAACCGAGCGTGCGTGTTTCTGTCTGATACTCGGAGCTCGTCTGCTCGAGGGTGGACAGGAACTTTGCTGTCCACTTTCGGATGTCGTTGGCGCGCAGAATGGCCAGCATGCGCTGATGGCGATACTTGCGAGCTTCGAGCGGCATTTCCAACGCGAACCGGATTGCCGCGGCGACGGCTTCCGGCTCATGCGGATTGACGATGAGCGCACCGTCGAGTTCATCCGCTGCTCCTGCGAACTGCGAAAGCACCAGCACACCGGGGTCAGTCGGATCCTGTGCTGTGACGTATTCCTTGGCGACGAGGTTCATCCCGTCTCTCAATGGCGTCACGAGACCAACTTTTGCAAGGCGGTAAAGACCGGCCAGAGCTGTCCGCGAGTAGGCTCTGTTGACGTAGCGGATCGGCGTCCAGGTCACTTCGCCGTGGCGGCCGTTGATCTGTCCTGCCAGTGTCGATACTTGACGATCGATATCCATGTACTCCTGAATTTCGGCACGGGACTTTGGTGCGATCTGCAGGAATGTGACGTGTTCGTTCCAATCCGGGTAAGCGCTCAGGAAACGCTCAATCGCATCCATGCGATTGGGCAATCCCTTTGAATAGTCGAGTCGGTCGACGCTCATGACGAGCGCGCGTCCGCCGAGACTGTCCTTGGTTTCCTTGATCAGTGTTGTCGCGGCAGCGCGCCGCGCCAGTTTTTCGAACCGTTCGGTCTCGATTCCAACAGGGAATGCACCGAGCCTGACGATCCGATTGTTGGCTTCGAGCTGATGCATGTCGGGTGAGCGGAAGGCCCCCTGGCGGATGAGATAGCGGCCGAGGTTGTCACAGTCGTTTTCGGTCTGCAGCCCGATTAGATCGAAAGCTGTCAGTGCACCGACGACTTCGCGATGTTTCGGCAGTGCCGTCAGGATATCCGGTGGAGGGCAGGGCACGTGCAGGAAGTAACCGATTTTGTTCTGATGGCCGCGTTCGCGCAATAACTTGGCGAGCGGCATCAGGTGATAGTCGTGCACCCAGACGACATCATCCGGACGAAGGATTTTCGACAGGCGGTCGGCAAAGTAGTTATTGACCCGCTGATACCCAGAAAGGTCAGAGCGGGTGAATTCTGCGAGATCGAGCCGGTAATGCAGGATCGGCCAGAGTACACGGTTTGCGAAGCCGCTGTAGTATTCGTCGTAGTCATCCTGTGAGAGATCGAGCACGACGTAGGTGGTGCCGCCGACCTTTCGGGTGGTGAGTTCGTGCTCCGACTCTTCGGTGATCCGTCCGCTCCAGCCGAACCAGATACCGTCGCGGCCGCTGAGCGCAGCCTGCACCGCCACGGCCAGTCCGCCGGCCGAAGCTTCGCTGGCGCTTTCCGGCACCGCGACGCGATTGGAAATTACGATGAGCCGAGCGACCATGCCTGTTCCCAACTCTTGGATACCCGTCTGGCAGTGATGACGACGCCTGCCATCGAGTATGTTTGCGGAAGATTACCCCAAAGCCGTCCGGTGGCAGGATCGATATCTTCCGACATCAGACCATATGGGTTGCGATAGCGCATCAAATCCTGGAAGTGATCGCGCGCCTCGGAGACACGGCCGATCGCGGCGAGGGCATCGGCCAGCCAGAAGCGGCAGATGACGAATGCCGATTCCGGACTGCCGAAATCATCCTTCGCAGTATAGCGCATCACGTGGCCCGATCTGATCAGCTCACGTTCCATCAGTTCGCAGGTTGCGACGAAGCGTGGATCGTCAGGCGCCACCAAGCCGATTTCGGCCAGCAGCAGTGCGCTGGCGTCGAGCTCTTCGGAACCGAATGCCGCGGTGAATGCCTTGCGCTTCGGATGCCAGGCTTGGCGCAGGATCTCCTCGCGAAGCGTGTGTGCCCGATAGCGCCAAGTTTCAGCATCACCCGGCAGACCCACCAAGGTGGCCATCTTGCTCAAGCGGTCGCACGCGACCCAGCACATGGCTGCGGAATGTGTGTGAACACGCCAGCGTCCACGGAATTCCCATAATCCGGCATCGGCCTGCAAAGCGACGCGCCAGGCAATTTCACCGAGTTTTTCCAGCCGGCGATAGAGCGTCACATCCCCCATGCGTTCGAGACGCTCATCAATAAACATCTGCTGCGAGGCCAGGACGATACTGCCGTACACGTCATGCTGATGCTGGTCGGCAGCAGCATTGCCGACGCGCACCGGACCGTGACCTTCGAAACCGACGAGATTGGGGGCGGTCCATTCTTCCAGGCCTTGACCGGGAACGATGCCGTAGACCGGTCGTAACGGGCCGTCCTTCTCGACCGCATTCGTCAGATATTCGAGATAGGCTTCCATCGAGCGTGTCTTGCCGAGATGGTTCAGGGCCTGCACAACGAAATAGGCGTCACGTAACCAGCAGAAGCGGTAATCCCAGGTCCGCCCGGAACCGGCAGATTCCGGTATGGATGTCGTGTGGGCGGCGACGATGGCACCGGTATCGTCGAACGTGCAGAGTTTCAATGCAATCGCTGCACGGATGACGGCGGATTGCCATTCGTACGGAACCGAAAGAGATCGCACCCATTCGAGCCAATGACGCCGGGTTTCGTGCTCGAAATGACGGGCTGTCGTATCGACACCGCTTTGGAACGGTTCGTCGGGGCCAAACACGAGAGTCACGGGTCGGTTCAGTGCGAAGGTGGCTTCTTCCGCAAGATATGAAACCGGCGCATCCGTGGTAACGCGCAGAACTTCATCACCACCGGCAAACCGCATATGGCTGGAGCCGATCGTGCGCGAACTGGCTGGAACGCCATAATGAAAGGTTGGTCGCACGCGGATGCGAATCCGGGGCATACCCGACAGCGGTTCGATACGTCGGAAAATCTGCGGTGGCTGGAACAGCCGTCCGAATTGGGTAAATCTCGGCGCGAAGTCGGTGATGCGTACGCTACCGCCGTCGGCGTCAGTCAAGACCGTGGTGATGATCGCGGTGTTGGTTTCGTAGCTGCTCTCGCATCTCACCTGATCCTGCAGCATGACGTCCGTGAAGCCTTTTTCCTCGCTGCCGGCGAGCAAGCGAGAAAAGACCGGATTGCCATCGAAGCGGGGAAAGCACCACCAGACGATACGCCCGTTGGTTTCAACCAGCGCCGCGATCCGGCCATTGCCGATCAGACCATAATCAAGGCCGGGTGCGCTCACGTCGTATACTCCTGCTGGACCAGCCGGGACAGCCAACTGCGTACTTCGGCAGCCGAGAGGAAAAATTTGACAGCCCCAATCCGCTCTTCGCCGACAGCCAACCCTAAGCCGTCCCATCGCGGCAGCACAGCGAACGCTTGCTCGTCGGTAATGTCGTCACCAACGAACACCGGCCGCCTGCCGTTCCACGGCGAAACCGCCATGAATTCGGCGAGCGCCGTTCCCTTGCTGTAGCCGGCTTGCTTTATTTCGTAGACGCACTTTCCAGGGATGAGCGTCAGGTTCTTGTCTTCATC
>JAEYYQ010000612.1 GCA_023428365.1 Pseudomonadota bacterium
CGCCAATCCCGCGCGTTTGTTCGAGCACAAGCGCAACAAGAGCGATGCGGTGCTGAAGGCTCTGGCGGAGCGGGGTGGCGTGCTGGGCTGTGCGGCTTACCGCAACATCACGCCACCGGACGCGTGCGCAACGGCAAAGGGTTGGGGTGAGATGGTGGCGCGCGCAGTCGATCTCATCGGCATCGATCATGTCGCTGTTGGAACTGATCGTAGCCATAACCACGGTAGAGCGGATTACGACTGGATGCGCATGGGTCGTTGGACGCGCGGCGTCGATTACGGCGCCGGATCTGCCACCAATGCGGGCAAGGCAGCACCGCCCGAGTGGTTCACCGAAGTACGCCACCTTGCGCGGATTGCGGAAGGTCTGCGCGAGGCAGGTTTTGCCGCGGCTGAAATTGAGAAAATTACATCCGGTAACTGGCTTCGCCTTTACGGCGAAGTGTTTGCCGGCGCACGAAACTGAGAGGTCTGATGCACACGAAGCAATTTTATATCAACGGCACCTGGGTTGATCCGGTTCAGCCGAAGTTTATCGACGTCATCGATCCCGCAACCGAAGAGGCATTCGCCCAGATTGCAATCGGTTCGGCTGCCGACGTCGATCAGGCCGTTGCTGCAGCGCGCCGTGCATTCGCGACGTATTCCTTGACCTCTGTGGCTGAGCGGATCGCGCTTCTGCAGCGCATCGTCAAAGGCTTCGAACAGCGCCGCGAGGACATGGCGACTGCGATCTCGCGCGAGATGGGAGCGCCTTACAAGTTCTCGCTCAATGCCCAGACTGCGAGTGGCCCGAACCACATTGCCGAATTGATCCGTGTGCTTGAGAAATTTGCGTTCGATGAGCAGCGCGGAACGACGCTGATCACGCGCGAGCCGATTGGCGTGTGCGGACTGATCACGCCATGGAACTGGCCGATCAACCAGATTGTCTGCAAGGTCGCTCCGGCCCTTGCGGCGGGCTGCACCATGGTGCTGAAGCCGAGCGAGATCGCGCCGATCAGCGGCGTGATTTTCGCCGAAATTCTGCACGATGCGGGTGTGCCGGCTGGCGTGTTCAATCTCGTCAACGGCGATGGCCCCGGCGTGGGACAGGCGATCGCGGCGCATCCGGATATCGATATGGTCTCGTTCACCGGCTCGACGCGTGCCGGCATCGAGGTCGCCAAAGCGGCAGCCGATAGCGTCAAGCGCGTCGGGCAGGAACTCGGCGGCAAGTCACCGAACATTCTGCTGCCGGATTGCGATTTCCCGCGCTCCGTGGAATTGGGCGTCGCGCGCTGCTTCGGTAATACAGGGCAGTCGTGCAGTGCCGCGACGCGGATGCTGGTCCCGGCGGATCGCCAAGCGGAGGTCGCTGAACTCGCGGCCAAGGCGGCGGCGACCTACAAGGTCGGAGCGCCTTCGGATGCCGACACGATTTTGGGGCCACTCGTCAGCCAGGCACAATTCGACAAAGTCCAGCGCCTGATCCAGATCGGCATCGAAGAAGGAGCCGAGCTCGTGTGCGGCGGTCCAGGTCGGCCGGAAGGCTTGAACCGGGGGTACTACGTCAAGCCGACAGTGTTCGCCGGCGTGACCACCGACATGACCATCGCTCAGGAGGAGATCTTCGGTCCGGTGCTGGTCATCATGCCGTACCGCGACGAGGAAGAAGCCGTCGGTATCGCCAACGATACGCCTTACGGTTTGTCCGCCTACGTTCAGGGGGGAGATCGTGAGCGCGCCCAGCGCGTTGCGCGGCAGATCCGTGCCGGAAACGTTCACATCAATTACCCGCCGATGGATCGCGGAGCGCCGTTCGGAGGCTATAAGCGCTCCGGCAACGGGCGCGAATGGGGGGAGTGGGGACTGGCTGAGTTCCTGGAGATCAAGGCGGTGATGGGATATTTCCCGCCGGCCGCATAGTAGCGCGCAAATACCTGAAACAGAGCATACGCCTAGATCATCCGGCGCATGCCCTGTTCATCCAAAAGACGGATCACTCATGCACGCCGGTACAGCAAACTGGCGAGCGTGCGCCTGTGCGATTGATCCGGCATCTTCAACAAAGTGTACGGGATGTAGGTCTGCGCGGCATTGACGTGCCAGACATGCAGACGTGATAATTCCGCACGCGACTCGCGAGCTACGAGCGGGAGTATAATGGCGCTTGTGATGACCCGGAGGCGGGCCATGTTGGCTTCTGGAAAGCTTTTCCTGTTGGCTCTGTCCGTCATGGTCTTGGCGGCATTCGGCGAACGCGTGGCGCATGCGCAAAGCGGCGGATTTTCCACGCAAGCGGCGCAAGCCATCCTGATCGATGCCGATTCCGGAGCCGTGCTGTTTCAGCATCGCGCCGACGAGCAGATGCATCCCGCCAGCATGAGCAAGTTGATGACGCTCGTGCAGATGTACAGGGCCATCCGGTCCGGTCAGCTCAAGCCGACGGATGAAGTTCTCATGAGCGTCAATGCCTGGCGTAGTGGTGGAGCGCCGTCGGGTACGTCCGCGATGTTCGTTCCGGTGGGCGAGCGCGTCACCGTCGATGAGATCATTCAGGGCATTGTCGTCCAGTCCGGTAACGACGCGGCGATTGCCATTGCCGAGCATATGTCGGGCTCGGAGGCCGCTTTCGCCAAAGAGATGACGGATCACGCGCGGACGCTGGGTTTGAAGTCGACCGTCTTCAAGAATGCGACCGGACTGCACGATCCCGAGCACGTCACGACGGCGCGCGATCTGGCGGTATTGGCTCGGCACATCATCAAGACCTATCCGGAGTTCTACCCGGCGTTCTCGCAAAAGGACTTCCGGTATCGCAAACACCGCTTCATCAATCGCAATCCGTTGCTGGGAGGTGATAGAGGTGTTGATGGTCTGAAGACCGGTTACATCAAGGAGGCCGGGTACGGACTTGTCGCCTCCGCGAAGCAGGGCGACCGGCGCGTGATCGCAGTCGTGAACGGATTGCCGACAGCGGCCAGGCGCGAGCAGGAGGCAAGCCGTTTGATCGATTGGGGCTTCCGGGGATTCCGGGAGTTCCGGTTATTCGACCAGGGCGAGGTCATCGGTCAGGCACGGGTCTGGGGCGGGAGCCAGCTATATCTGCCGCTAACAGGCGAGGGCAATGTACACGTCCTTCTGCCGCTTTCGGTGGGCAACGAGCGCCTCAAGGCGGAAATTATCTACAACAGTCCGTTGAAGCCGCCGATCAAGAAGGGCGATGAGGTTGCCAAGCTGCGGGTCACGAACGCCCAGAATACGACCAACGAGGTTCCGCTGTATGCGGCTCAGGACATCGATCAGGGCGGCACCATCCGGCGTGGACTTGACTCGCTCGCCTACATGGCCTTCCGCTTCATCCGCTAGCCGCCCCGTGGCGGCATTGGCCGGCATTGAAAATCGGACGCCGGCCGTACATGTCCAGAGCACGGTTCGCTGCGTCGTTGAGGTGTGCAGGGCCGTGGCAAAAGGGCGAACGGTGCAATGACAGGCAAATTCATTACCTTCGAAGGTGGAGAGGGCTCTGGAAAATCAACCCAGGCGCGCGCCCTTGCCGAACGTCTGAAGGCGGAAGGCATCAATGTGGTGCTGACCCGGGAGCCTGGCGGTTCCGCGTTCGCCGAGCAGGTGCGGACACTGTTGCTGAGCCGGGACACCGCGGACCACAGTGCGCTCGCCGAGGCGCTGATGTTTTCGGCTGCTCGTGCCGATCATCTGGAGCGGACCATTCGCCCGGCGCTGGCCGAGGGCAAGTGGGTAGTCTGCGACCGCTTCTCGGATTCAACGCGCGTCTATCAGGGTGCAGCCGGTGGTTTGCCAAAGGATATCATCGCCACCCTGGAACACCTGGTCGTGGATGATACCTTGCCCGACATTACCATCATGCTCGATCTGCCAGCTTCGGATGGGCTAGCCCGTGCAGGAGATCGCAGCGCGCAATCGGAGGCCGCGGCGTCTGACAACTACGAGGCACGACCGCTCGCCTTCCACGAGAAGTTGCGTGATGGCTTTCTGGTCATCGCCACCGGCGAGCCGGAGCGGTGTGTCGTCATCGATGCTCTTGATCCGCCGGAGTCGGTGGCCGCCCAGGTCTGGGCCGCCGTCGAGGCCCGCGTGCTGCGGAGATCCGACTGATGGCCCGCAGCCCGGCCATACAGGAGGTTGAAGCGCTCCCGGAGGCGGATCGGCTGGAAGGTTTCCCGCATCCGCGCGAGACGCGTTTTCTGCATGGCCAGGAAGCAGCCGAGCAGGCGCTAGCCGACGCGTTGGCATCGGGCCGGATTCATCACGGGTGGCTGCTCGCAGGGTCAGAAGGGATTGGGAAGGCAACTCTGGCTTACCGATTTGCCGCTTACGCGCTCGCGAGGCCGGAGGAACGTGGCGGCACGGAAGGCCCGCTGTCACTGGCCGAGAAATCCTCGGTACTGCGCATGGTGCGCGTCATGTCCCATCCGGGGCTGTTGGTGATCCGGCGGCCTTATTCGGTGAAAGACAAGCGCTTTGCCGCCAACATTCCTGTCGATGAGGTGCGCAAGCTGCGGGGGTTCCTGGCGCATACCGCGGGCGGGACGAGCGGCGCTGATGCAGCCGTTCGGCGTGTCGTTATCGTCGATCAGGCGGATGAGTTGAACATCTCATCGGCCAACGCTCTATTGAAGTCGCTCGAGGAGCCGCCGCCCCAGACCCTGTTTCTGCTGATCACATCACAGCCGGGCCGCCTGCTTCCGACCATCCGTTCGCGCTGCCGAACCCTGACGCTGCCTGCGCTGTCGGCCGAAAGCATGCGGGCTGCGGCCGTCCAGGCCCTGAACGCAGCAGAGATCGAAGCGCCGGAGGGTGCGGATTGGAAACACCTAACGCATCTGTCCCGGGGCAGTGTACGTCGCCTGCTCGGGTTGCTGTCGGGAGACGGCTTGAAGCTGTCCGAGCGTGTCTATGCTCTTGTCGAAGGATTGCCGAAAGT
The DNA here is from genome assembly GCA_023428365.1 of Pseudomonadota bacterium. Classification (GTDB taxonomy): domain Bacteria; phylum Pseudomonadota; class Alphaproteobacteria; order Rhizobiales; family Hyphomicrobiaceae; genus ZC4RG25. The sequence goes on from JAEYYQ010000612.1 coordinate 4,949, forward strand.
CGACTGGAACGCAGCGCATGCGCTGGGCGATGAATTGGGAAGCATGGCGGCGGAGCAGAAATTCGAAGCGTTTTTCGATCTGCTGCAGGATCTCACCGCTGGATTGGCGCGGGCAGCCGCAACGGGTGAGGGCATGCCCCGCGATGTCGAGTTGGCGCGCCGCTTGATCGGTGAAGACGGCGTAGCGGCGTGGGCCGGGCTGTGGGAAGCAATCGGGCAACGCAAAAGCGAAGTTCAGGGGCTCAATCTCGATCGCAAAGGCCTGATCCTGGACGT
>JAEYYQ010000040.1 GCA_023428365.1 Pseudomonadota bacterium
AGCGCAAGATTTTGCGCTGACTGCACGAAACCCTTGGAGCGGTCGGTATACTTCTCAAAGTTCATTCGTTCTTCCTCCTTCGCGCGCCCAGCCGCCACATGGCACGGTCTGAACGCCGGTACGTCAGGAATGTTGCAACAGCATCAAGATAGGCCCCTAAGGCACCCCCTCGACCCCGCTCTTGCAGATATAGGGTTGCCGCTTTCCGCCAAAAGGGGGCATCCTCCTTGCGCTGCAAAAATCATCCGTACTGGAACGCTCGATGTCCGATAGCGTGGGTCCACGAGTCGCCAGCCTCTATCGTTACCCTATCAAGGGACTGTCCCCCGAGGCGTTGACGACCGTCAACTTGACCGAAGACGAGACCGTCCCGTTTGACCGCGCCTATGCCATCGAAAATGGTCCGGGTCGGTTTGACCCGGACGACCCTCGGCATCTGCCGAAAATCAACTTTCTGATGCTGATGCGAGACGAGCGCCTCGCGGCGCTCCAGACCCATTTCGACGACCAGACGCATGACCTGATCATCATGCGGGACGGCAAGCAGGTGGCGAAGGGCAACCTCGCGACTCCCATTGGCCGGAAGATGATCGAGCAGTTCATGGCCGCATTCATGGCCTCATCGCTGCGAGGACCGCCCAAAATCGTCTTTGCTGCAGGCCACAGCTTTTCCGACGTCTCCGCGAAGTGTCTGCATATCGTTAACCTCGCCACCGTGCGTGAGGTCGAACGGGCTGTCGGCAAGCCTGTCAATCCGCTGCGCTTTCGCGCCAATCTCTATTTGGAAGGCGTCGAGCCCTGGAAAGAGTTTTCCTGGCTCAATCAGGATCTGCAAATCGGCGATGTCAGACTGTCAGTCTACAAACGCACGCAGCGGTGCGCTGCCACCAACGTCGACCCCGTGACCGCTGCTCGCGATCTGGCAATCCCACCGACATTGCAGCGGACGTGGGGACACACCGATCTGGGTGTTTATGCGGTGGTGAAAAACGGCGGCACGATTTCGACCACCGATCCCGTCAGGATTCCGGAGGCCTGAACACAGCCTCCGGTAACGCATTGTCAGCAAAAGGCGTCAGGCTGACTTCTCGGCATCGCCGTCATCAGCCGCAGCTCCGTTGGCAACGGCTGTATCCTCGCTAGCCGCCGCCTCGCGACGAGGCCGACGAACCGGCCGCCGCAGAAATTCCGGCTGCTCGTGATTGGATGCAGCAAAACGCTCCCGCCGGCGCGGTGGCGCATCGGTCCGCGCAGGTGCGGGCTGCGCCTCTACAACGGGCTGTTCGGAAGGTTGGGGTTGGGGCTGAGCCTGCGGCTGGACTTGCTGGGCGGGGCGCTCTGCGTGACGCTCCCCGTTCTGACCAGACCGATCTTGATAACGTTCACGGCCTCCGCGATCGTTATACTGACGATGGGGACGGTCTCGATCACGATCACCGGCACGATCACCGGAATGCCGGTCGCCCGAATAGCGCTGAGGGCGGTCTTCATAACGGGAATGCTCGGACGGCCGCGGCTGCGGCTCGTGTCCGCGAACCTGCGGATTGAAGCTGCCGGCCTCGACGTCATCACCCTCGTCGTCGCCGAATTCCTCACCCTCACCAGCCTCTCGGTGACGGCCATTGCCGTTCACGTTCTCACCAGACTGCTGCATCGTCTGCTCGCGGAACGCCATGATGATACGGTTATAGTGTTCGGCGTGTTGCAGATAATTCTCAGCCAGCACGGGATCACCGGACGACTGCGCATCGCGCGCCAGAGACATGTATTTCTCGGCGATGTGCGAGGGGGTACCCCGTATCTTTACGTCGGGACCGTTGGATTCAAAGCTGCGTGTCAGGGGATTGTGGTGGGACTTGCCCCCGCCGCCACCATTACGATTGCGACCGCGACCCCGCCTGTTCTGCTGTCCCTGCCTCATGGGCTCCATTCTCGTACTTCTTCAGATGACTAAGGGATAACCTCTTCTGGCGACGGCACGACGGCCGCCTGCCACTTCCTCGTGCAACACGACGAAACATCATCGCCTCGTCTGCAGCGTGGAGCTTTCAGCGCGCAAATCGGTTCGGTCACGCGGACACACGCACTGTCATCATGTTCGTTTAGGTTTCAGACACTCACGAAAAGATCGCTGTTCCAAAGGGAAAAGGCGCGTTTCACGAAACGGCGCTGCCAACGATGGCTGCCAGTCGACTGACCTGTACCCTTACCGAGTACCTCGACCGTTTCGCTCGGTTGACCAGCGCCTGCATGAGACAGCCCTGAAATCTGGACTGCACTTTTGCGCTTGCGCTTCATTCCGCCTGCTTCGGACATTAGCCCGGACTCCCGGATCTTCCAAGAGGTTTTCTTGATCGGTTCAAAGGCGTGCCTTCCTTGCCACACACCTGTCAACCCCATCCAGATCACGAAACACGCGAATTAACGGCGCATCCGCCGCTGCAAGAATTTCATTAACCGAATTTGCTTGTCCGGTTCCAACTTCGAATATCGACCATCCTCGTGACACCACCGTGGAAAGTCGGGCCGCAATCTCCCGGTAAATATCTAGCCCATCCTGCCCACCGTCCAATGCCGACCGTGGATCATAGTCCCGCACTTCCCGATCCAGACCCTGGATATCGCCTGTCGGGATATAGGGCGGGTTGGAAATCAAAAGATCGAAGGGCTCATCTATCCCCTCAAGCGACCGTGCCAGCGACCAATCCGCCCGGCTGGCTACATCATTCGCCGATGCATTGAGCTTTGCCTGCCGCAACGCCTCTGGCTCGATATCAGTTCCAAGGCCCGTCGCATTCGACAATTCAGCCAGCAGGGTAACGAGCAGACATCCCGAGCCGGTGCCAACATCTATTATGCGGAGCGGCTCGTTACGGTTTACGCCGTCTTCCTCCAAGAGCTGCAGCGCCGCATCGATCAGCGTTTCGCTATCCTGTCGGGGATCGAGCGTATGCGGCGAAATGTCGAACTCGCGACCGTAGAACGCACGCCGGCCAAGAATGCGAGAAACAGGTTCGCGCCGAAATCGCCGGTTGATGACGTCTTCAAGTGCCGTCTTCTGAGCGCTGCTCAAGACCGCATCCGGACGATTGAGAATCTGCACCCGTTCCAAGCCAGTCGCGGCCGATACGAGAATGCGCGCATCACGCGCCGCACCCTCAACGCCGGCCTCGCGCAACACCTTCATCGCCCACGCGATCGCAGCAGCAGCCGTCAGGTCCCCTGCCCCCGGGCTAAGCCGCGTCATGCGCGTCAGCCGCGGCGAGCAAGGTCGCCTGATGATCGGTGGTTAGCGCATCGACCAGCTCATCCAACCCACTGCCTTCGAGCACGACATCGAGCTTGTGTAGCGTGAGATTGATGCGGTGATCCGTCACCCGCCCCTGCGGAAAATTGTATGTGCGGATGCGCTGCGAACGATCGCCGGAGCCCACCTGCCCCTTACGCTGGGCGGCACGTTCATCGGCCGTACGCTGACGCTCCATCTCAAAAATACGGGACCGCAGCACCTGCATCGCCAGCCGGCGGTTCTGATGCTGCGACTTTTCGGCCGATACGACCACGATACCGGTCGGCAAATGGGTGATGCGGACTGCCGAGTCGGTCTTGTTGACGTGCTGTCCGCCCGCACCACCAGCACGCATCGTATCGATCCGGATATCCTCCGCCTTGATATCGATGTCGACGTCTTCCGGCTCGGGCAAAACAGCGACTGTCGCCGCCGATGTATGAATGCGCCCGCTGGCTTCCGTCGCAGGCACCCGCTGCACGCGATGCACCCCGGACTCGAATTTCAAACGGGCGAACACACCCTGCCCCGAGATCGAGGCGACGACTTCCTTCAAACCGCCGAGGTCATTCTCCGACATCGAAATGATCTGCGTCTTCCAGCCTTTCAAGTCAGCATAGCGCTGATACATGCGGAACAGATCACCTGCGAAAAGCGCGGCTTCATCGCCGCCGGTGCCTGCTCGCACTTCGACGATGACGCTGAGATCATCCGCTGCATCCTTCGGCAGCAGCAGCAGACGGACCTTTTCCTCCAGATCGGCAAGCTTCGGCCGCAACTCCTCGATTTCCTGCTCGGCGAGCGTCACCATCTCCTTGTCTGACGAAGCATCGGCCACGAGCGCCGACAGATCGGCCAGCTCACCCTCCGCGCTTTGCAGCGACCGGATCGCGGTGACGACCGGGGTCAGATCGGAGAACTCCTTGCTGAGCTTGGCATAGGCGGCCTGGTTGGCGCCCTGGCTCAGCTCAGCCTGCATCGATTCCCATCGCGCGATGAGCTTCTCGAACTTCTCTTCTCTCGGGGCACTCATGGAATCGATCTCGTCGGCACGTCAGCGGACACGATAAATCCGCTAACCGCGGCGATCTCGTCAAGCGCCCGGCGCCTCATGACAGCTCAATACCCTCAGCGGCGGCAAATCGCGTCAGATCGGCACGAATGCTTCCGCTTTTATGCGCCAGGATATCTTCGAGAACGGCCGACAACCGGGCTGCATTAAGCGACAGCACCATCGTCTTCACCGGGCCGATCGAGACGGGTGACATTGAAATCGTCCTGAACCCCAGTCCGATCAAGGCCATCGCTTCCAGAGGTCGGGCTGCCATTTCGCCGCACAGCGTCACCGGCCGATTGTGCCGCGTTCCTGCCTGAACGATCTGCCGCAACACACGCAGCGAGGCGACGGACAGGGGGTCATAGCGATGTGACACCCGGCTGTTCGAACGGTCGGCGGAATAGAGAAACTGCATCAGATCGTTGCTGCCGACGGAAACGAAGTCGACCGCGGGCATGAGGGCGTCGAGCTCGTAAAGCAAGCTCGGCACCTCGACCATCGCACCGATACGCAGCCGCGAGGGCGGCGGCACGCCACGCGTTTCCAGCCACCGGACCTCGCGATCGATCAAAGCC
>JAEYYQ010000050.1 GCA_023428365.1 Pseudomonadota bacterium
GAACATGATCGCGCACATAGTAGTCGGCTGCGTGCGGCTGGCTCTTAGTGCCCCCACTGCGCGGATGCACGACAGGCATCAGGAAGCCCACGTCACCGATATCGGTGGAACCTGCCTGATGCATGGACTTACCCATGTTGGCCTTGCCGACAATCGTTTCGCACGCCTCATACTGCAGGCGGATGAGATTTGGATCGGGATTGTTCGGAAGATAACCGCACACTGTTTCGATCTGGACTTCGGCACCGACCGCCAAAGCGCCGGCCCGCAAACAGCGATCGACAATGGCATTCACCTCGCGCATCGCTTCCACCGTGCGCGCCCGGATCATGGTCTCAACGCGGACGTCGCTGGGCACCGTGCTGGTTCCATCGCCGCCTTTGGTGATGATCGGGCTGACCCGCACCATGTCGGCCTCGCGGAATCGGTCGCGCATCGCATCGATGCTGATGAGGGCGATGTTGGCAGCCTTCAGCGCGTTGACCCCTTGATGCGCGAACGTGCCTGCGTGCGCTGACTTCCCAAGAAATCGCACCCGCTTGATCAGCGCACCATTGTGCGTATCGCCGACACTGGCGTGGCTTTCGTCGCGTCCGGTCGGCGTGTGGGTGATGGTGATCATGTCGATGTCGTCAAACTCGCCCAGCCGGATCAATTCAGGCTTGCCGACGATGAATTCGATCTCACCTTCGGTCCGCAGTGCAAGCCGCTCCTCGATGGTGATGCACTCCTCAGCGGGAACCGCGAACAGAACGACGTCGCCGTCGAGATGCTGCATCAGTGGCTGCAGACCGATCCCCGCGCCGAGCATGGATGCAATTTGCGCGTTGTGCCCGCAGGCATGAGCCGCGTGCGTGACCGGATCAGCGACCGGACTATCCGGGACCAGAAGCGCATCGAGTTCACCCAGAATGCCGAACGTCAGCTCGCTCTTGCGGCCGCTCATCCGTGTCTTGACGCCGGTCCGTGCAAGACCGGAGCGACAGGTCAATCCCATCTTCTCGAACTGCTCTTTGACGTAGACCGCCGTCTTCTTCTCTTGGAAGCCGATCTCCGGGTTCGCCATGATGTGCTTGCTGACGTCAATGATCCGATCCGACTGTTCGTCGATCGTCTGGCAAACACGTTTCTTAAGCTCGTCCTTGGATGGCAGCATCTCGGCTCCTGGGTTGGGAGCCGCCACACTATCGGGCAAAGTAAACGTTTGCACGATCTACAGCGCCATGGCTGCTATTCGCTTGATGCAAGCGATATCACGCAGAGCGTCGGATGAAAGCCGACGTCCACCACGTTCCGCGGATAAGGCCGAGAAGATTGGTCAAATCGGGAAACAAATCCAGACAATCCCAGTAACTTGGATCGTCTGGTGGGCGCTACAGGGATCGAACCTGTGACCCCTACCATGTCAAGGTAGTGCTCTACCGCTGAGCTAAGCGCCCGATAAGACGTGCTTCCTAGCGGTTCGCGCGCCGCTCCGCAAGTCATCAATTGACACCCTGCCACAAAGAGCCTCAACGCGCTGAATTTGCCCACAAAACGTCTTAGTTCGGCAAAGGTTTGTACGTTGCCTTGACAACAAGCCGCCGAATTCAGACGGCATTCTCATTCGCGTCCGAGTTGCTGACGCACCCCGTGCGTCAACCGCCGCGATCCTGATCCCAGCAAGGCATGGCTTGCCGGTAGTTTGCATCAAACTGCCCGGGGACAGGTGTGCCAAGACTTCACCGGCTCTTCGGGGCCTTTTGGGGGATGAGCTTCATGTCTCAGCGTACACGTCTTACACCAGCCGCTGCCTGCGTCGCCGGACTGACCGCCATCGGCGCTTATGGAACCTGGGTGACGGCAAGCGCCCCCGACAAGTTCGCCGGCCTCGCCGGTCGATGGGCTGGTCAAGGCACCGTAATACCGGCATCAGGACTGGAAGAGTCCTTCAAGTGTGTGGTGACCTACCTCCCCGACGGAGATAACTCGCGCCTGCGGCAGAACTTGCGCTGCAAAAGCGAAAATTACCGGCTCGATGCCTCAACCCATCTGCAGCTCGACGGAGCCAGCGTCACGGGTCGCTGGCAGGATAATATCAATACCGGCCTCAACGGTACGGTCAGCGGATCATTAACGGAAAATGGCTTCGACATCCTGCTGAGCGGCCGCTTCTTCCAGGCGAAGATGGCTGTTGCGGGTTCACGCTGCGAGCAAGAGGTCCGCGTCGTTCCCGATCGCGCCGACTACATCCGGGCGGTTTCGGCCTCGCTGAAGAAGTGATGAGCGATACCTTGCCGTAGGGGCGCAGCACTGCTTGATTGGCGGCTCAACATTGCGATGGGACCGCCAATGCCGAAGATCGTTTCTCAGATCAGCCCGAGTTCGGTTGCGTTCCAGGATAATGCAGCCGCGATGCAAGTGCTCGTCGCGGATCTCGCAGCAAAGCGGGCCGAGGCGGCGGAGGGCGGACCCGATAAGCTCCGCCAGCGCCATATTGCGCGCGGTAAGCTGCTGCCGCGCCAGCGCGTGTTGCAAATCCTCGACCCCGGCACACCGTTCCTCGAACTGTCGCAGCTCGCGGCTTACGGCATGTACTCCGGCGACATTCATGGCGCTGGCTTGATCACCGGCATCGGTCGCGTCTCAGGACGCGAGTGCATGATCGTCGCCAACGACGCGACCATCAAAGGTGGCACTTACTTTCCGTTGACCGTCAAAAAACATCTGCGCGCGCAAGAGATCGCGCATGAGAACCGGTTGCCCTGCCTGTATCTCGTCGATAGCGGCGGAGCCAACCTGCCGCATCAGACCGAGGTCTTTCCGGACAAAGAACATTTCGGACGCATCTTCTACAATCAGGCGCGCATGTCCGCTGACGGCATCCCGCAGATCGCCGTGGTGATGGGCAGTTGCACGGCCGGCGGCGCTTACGTTCCCGCCATGTCCGACGAGAGCATCATCGTCCGCCGTCAGGGCACCATCTTTCTGGGTGGCCCGCCTCTGGTGAAAGCC
>JAEYYQ010000076.1 GCA_023428365.1 Pseudomonadota bacterium
CTGGCCAAGCAGGCGCGCTGGCTGCAGCAGTATCCGCAGTACACGATCACGATCGAGGGCCACGCTGACGAGCGCGGCACACGCGAATACAACATCGCGCTTGGCGCTCGGCGTGCGACGACCGTTCGCGATTATCTGAGCCGCAGCGGTATCAACGGTCAGCGCATTCGCACGATCTCGTTCGGCAAGGAGCGCCCCGTCGCGGTCTGTAACGACATCTCCTGCTGGTCACAGAACCGCCGCGCGCAAACCGTGCTGAACAATCGCGCCGGCAGCTGATAGATCGCGATGGCAGGTTGGCTCGGGTTCGCTCCGCCACCGAGGAGCGTACCCGTCGACGGGATGCCGCGCGCACAAGACCGGCGGACTGCTCAGAAAGCTATGCTGATCGGGAGCTTGGAAGCTGGCACAATCGCCGCGGATTGAATTCGCCTGCCGCGTTGACATTTGCGCCGGTCGTTGCTCAGCTTAGCTTGAGATCTGCTGGCAAGCCGGTTGATGGAAAAGGCCGAGCAGTCGCGAGAACGAAAGGTTCTCTGGCATTTCAATCAAGCGCCGGAATGCGTCCCGGTGTAGAGCATGACCGATAGGCCCGGAGCCGGCGACGGGCAGACAGGAACGGGAAGACGTCTCATGGTCAGAATTTGTGGGCGCGCGTTGCTGGGTATTGCCGGTGCGCTGATTCTTCCGATGGCGTCGGTCCACGCGCAGCAATCCGGAACGGGTGCGTCGAACATTCAGGTCGCGCAGGCCAAGCAGGCCCGTCCTCCGGCCGCAAAGGCTGAAGGGGGCGGCGCGACTGAGGCGCAACTTCGCCAGCGCGTGGAGCAGCTCGAAGAGCAGTTCGTCGACATCCAGGTGCTGGTCGGAACGCTGGAATCGCTCGCCAGGGGCGGCGGTGCGGCCGCTCCGTCCATGCGGGCTGCGCCCATGGCCAGCGGCATGAGCGGTGGCGATGCGGGCCGCATCGATGCGCTCGAAACGCAAGTCCGAGCTTTGACCGCGCAAATCGAACAGCTTTCACAGCAGGGTGGCCGTCCCGGTGGTGGTGGCGGTTTCGCGCCGATGCCGACGCAACGGGACAGTTTCGCTCCGTCAGCCGGCGGTGGGCAGTTGGGATCGTCCGCTGGAGGGGGCTTTGGAGCGACCATCGTGACGCCGGGTAGCGGTGGGGATGACCAGATCGGTCGCCTCCTTAATGACGACACCAATACCGCCGCGGCGCCCGGTCAGATGGCAGCGATCGCGCCCTCCGCTGGTGACGATGGAAATTCCAAGCAGGCTTACGAGACCGCCTACGGTTATCTTCTGCAGCAGAACTACGGAGCGGCCGAGAGCGCATTCGATGATTTCCTGCAGCGCTATCCTGGTGATCCCTTGGCCGGAAATGCGCAGTATTGGCTCGGCGAGTCGCTGTATGTGCGCGGCCAGTTCAAGGCGGCAGCATCCGCGTTTCTGAAGGGCTATCAAACCTACGCACGCAGCGCAAAGGCGCCGGACAGTCTGCTGAAGCTTGCCATGTCGCTTGATCGGCTTGGGCAACGGGATGCGGCGTGCTCGTCCTACGCCGAGCTGAGCTCCCGGTTTCCCAACGCTCCCTCGCACGTCAAGACGCGTGCTCAGACCGAACGCCAGCGCGTTGGCTGCTAGTGCACGGCGCGGACCAGCCTATCGGTCCGGCTGAACGCAATCGGCTGTTGCGTGCGATCCGCCTGCCCGTCGCCGTTGCGGTGTCAGGTGGTGCGGATAGCATGGCGTTGCTGCATCTCGTTGCGCAATGGGCGAAGAGCCACGAACGCAGCGCCGCCGCCGCCGATGGTGTTACTCCGGTTGTCGCCGTTACCGTCGATCATGGATTGAGAGCCGAGTCCGCCGCCGAGGCTGAATGGGTCGGCCGGCAGGCACGGCTACTCGGTGTGGACCACGTGGTCCTGCGCTGGATTGGCGCCAAGCCCCGCAGCGGCATTCAGGAGGCCGCTCGCGAAGCGCGTTATGCGTTGATGACGGAGTGGGCCAGTCGCGAGTCGCTGCCGATACCCCGCCAGATCCTGCTTGCTCATCACCTCGACGATCAGGCTGAGACCGTTCTGATGCGGCTGGGCCGCGGAAGCGGTGTCGATGGCCTGTCCGGAATGCGAGAGACCGAAGTTCGGGTCGGTTTGCAGCTTGGTCATCCCGTCGAGGAAAGCCTTGTCGAATATGTTCGCCCTCTGCTTTCCATTCCGGGCGCGCGGCTGCGGGCGACGCTATCCGAGGCCAAGGCAAAGCATATCGAGGATCCGAGCAATCAAGACGTGCGTCATGAGCGTGTCAGGATCCGTCAGGCTGGCGGCGAAAGGGAGCGACTAGGTCTCTCGGCGGAGGCACTAGGGCTGACGGCGCGTCGCCTGGGGGCAGCCCGGGCCGCACTGGATACAGCGCAGTTCGAACTGGCGCGTGCCGCGGTGGATCTGCACGACGGTGCCTGGGCGAGTATCGACGCCGATATGTTGGCAGCGGCACCACAGGAGGTGGCGCTGCGGCTGCTTCAAGCGCTGATCGTTGCCTTCGGAGGGCAGCGCTCGCCGCCCGGACGGCGGCAACTGGAGGCGCTCCTAGACGCCCTCGCAGATCCACGAGCGGAGGGGCGCACCCTCGCCGGCGCGATGATCAGCCGCGTTCGTGTCAGGGGGGCGGAAGAGGGAACGCGGGTGTTAAGGATTGCGATTCACCGGGAGCCGGGTCGTAAGCCGCTGCCTGAGATCGTTCTGCGGCCCGGTCAGGGCATCTGGTGGGATCGCCGCTTCTACGTGAGCGCTTCGGCCCAATTGGACCGCGATGCCAGGGTTGCGCCACTCGGTTCAGCGGCTTTCGCCCGCCTGAAGAGAGAATTTTCCGCCATAGCAGCGCTCCCTCTGCCTGCCCGGGCCGCTGCAACTCTGCCATCCGTGTGGTGCGGAGCTGAACTGATCGCGGTGCCCTATCTTGACCGCGTCGAGCCCGATCTGTCAGGGCCTGAAGTTGGGGGTAGAGCTCTGATTTCTATGAGATTTGCGCCCCGGCATGGGCGTGCCGCCTTCGGGGCGGGACAGGTCGACACACGACCTTCATCCGGTTAGGTTTTCTGCCATAATTCATGTTACAAATGCCGATCTGGGCTGTAGCATCGCTGTAATGCGTCTTCGATGGCTGGGCTGCGATAGTAACTTGGCAAACTTTTTGCGGCTTCCTATCTGTTGTTGAGCCCATTTCTCTAGTCGCCGCCAGGGGGCGGTTTGCGTTTGGCGTCCGGCTCGCCGCAAGGGCCCCAAGGGAACCACGATGAATCCTCATTTTCGGAACTTTGCGATCTGGGTCATCATTGGCCTGCTTCTGGTCGCGCTGTTCAATCTGTTTCAGAGCCCGACGCAGAGCCGTCGCGGGAATGATATCCCGTATTCAGAGTTCCTGAACGCCGTCGAGTCGCGCACCGTTTCGGAGGTGCTGATCCAGGGTAACCGGATTTCCGGCAAGTTCACCGATAACGCCATGCCGTTCACGACCTACGCTCCGGAAGATCCTGGGTTGGTCGAGCGGCTGCGCTCGCAGCACATCAAGATCGCTGCGCGCCCCTCAGAGGAAGATGTGCCGTCATTCCTGAGCGTGCTGGTCTCCTGGTTCCCGATGCTGCTGCTGATCGCGGTCTGGGTGTTCTTCATGCGCCAGATGCAGTCGGGCTCCGGCCGGGCGATGGGCTTTGGGAAATCCAAGGCGAAACTGCTGACCGAGCGCCACGGCCGCGTGACGTTCGAGGACGTGGCGGGTGTCGAGGAAGCCAAGGTCGATCTTCAGGAGATCGTCGAATTCCTGCGCGACCCGCAGAAGTTCCAGCGGCTGGGTGGCCGCATACCGCGCGGCTGCCTGCTGGTCGGCCCTCCGGGTACCGGTAAGACGCTGATCGCGCGTGCTGTCGCTGGCGAGGCCAACGTGCCCTTCTTCACGATTTCCGGTTCGGATTTCGTCGAGATGTTCGTCGGTGTCGGCGCCTCGCGTGTCCGTGACATGTTCGAGCAGGCGAAGAAGAACGCGCCGTGCATCATCTTCATCGACGAAATCGACGCTGTTGGCCGCCACCGTGGCGCGGGCCTGGGCGGCGGTAACGACGAGCGCGAGCAGACGCTGAACCAACTGCTCGTCGAGATGGACGGCTTCGAAGCCAACGAGGGTGTCATCATCCTGGCGGCAACCAACCGTCCAGATGTTCTCGATCCCGCGCTGCTGCGTCCTGGCCGGTTCGATCGCCAGATCACTGTGCCGAACCCGGACGTCAACGGCCGCGAGAAGATCCTGCGCGTGCATATG
>JAEYYQ010000158.1 GCA_023428365.1 Pseudomonadota bacterium
GACAGGCATGATATTCGTAGAACGCGCGCCGCTTGGAATCCATGAACGGATTGCCAGCCCAGGCTTCCGGGATCAGCATCATCGCGGCGTGGGCGAGAGGATAGCCGCCCATCACCAGGAATTCGAGCGCGTTGTCGAAGCAGGCGGTATCCGATTGCCCCTCATACGAGATCGGCCACAGCTTCTGCAGGCTGTCGCCGAACAGTGGCGAGGACACCGATGCCTGCCGCGCCGCCATCCAGTTGACGTTGCCACGTAGCGTGTTGATCTCGCCGTTGTGGGCGACCATGCGATAGGGATGCGCCAGCTTCCACGACGGGAACGTGTTGGTCGAGAAGCGCTGATGCACGAGCGCCAGTGCGGACGCGATGCGCTTGTCGGACAGATCCTTGTAGTAGGCCTTCACCTGATACGACAGGAACATGCCCTTGTAGATCAGCGTGCGGCTCGACAGCGAGACCGTGTAGTGGCCGATGTCCTTGGCCTTGTAGGCGGAATAGACCGCATTCGAGACGATCTTGCGCACAAGATAGAGCTTCCGCTCGAACGCATCGTCATCCTTCATCGACTTCGGACGGCCGACGAACATCTGCCGATGCACTGGCTCGGTCGCCTTCACGCCTTCGGACAGGCATGAGCTATCAACCGGCACATCACGCCAGCCGAGCAGGTCCAGACCTTCTTCGCGCAGGATGCGCGCCCAGACGGTTTCGCAATGGGTTCTCAGGCGGGCGTCCCGAGGCATGAACATATGGCCGACGGCGTACTGGCCGGGAGACGGCAGCTTGAAGCCGATCTTGGCGCACTCTTCGCTGAGGAAGTCATGCGGGATCTGGATCAGGATGCCCGCGCCGTCGCCAGCCAGTGGATCAGCGCCAACCGCGCCGCGATGCTCCAGGTTCTCAAGGATATGCAACGCATCCTCGATGATGCCATGGCTTGGCCGCGATTTCAGGTCGGCAATGAAGCCAACACCGCACGCATCATGTACGCGCGCTGGGTCGAATAAACCCTTCGGTGCATCTTCGTCGGGAAAAATCGGTTGCTGGTACATGGTTGGGCTGGAGTGACTCTGGGTCATGTCTGGCCTCTAGTCCGGATGCTTCCGGCGCTCAGAATTATAATTATTCGAGAAGGTCGGTGTGACTTCTTGGCTATCGCAGGAACTTCTTAGGTTCCGTTTATTGCGTGCCTTTGGGCCCGATCAGGCCAAATTAGCGGACGTGCGCCGTTTTCGGGCAGCCGTCGGCGATGGAGGACGTTTTCGGCCCGTGACAGCGCACGCCGCCCGGTGTGCGGGCAGCGTCGTATCATCAAGCTGATCGGACCAAGCCGCTAGCACAGTCGCCCTCGTTGCGGTCGAAACGCTCTCCTAAATAAAGGACAGGAGTGCTGACCTTTCTTTTTAGAATAAGCAGATTTACGCCTGCGACACAAGTATCCAATGTATGAAGTTTCAAGCCAGCGCGCGAGCAGCGACGGTAGTGGGGGCTTCGCCCTTGAAAACAGTGAGGAAATGAGATGTCTGCAGAAAAGGTTGCGGTCGTCACGGCGGGTGGAAGCGGAATGGGGGCAGATGCCGCGCGCCGTCTTGCGACCGACGGCTTCAAGATTGCCATCCTGTCTTCGTCCGGCAAGGGCGAAGCCTTGGCCAAGCAACTTGGTGGTATCGGCGTTACCGGATCGAACCAGTCGAACGATGATCTGAAGCGCCTGGTCGACCAGACCATGAACCAGTGGGGGCGTATCGACGTCCTGGTCAACAGCGGTGGTCACGGACCGCGCGGGCCGATCCTCGATCTGACGGATGAAGACTGGCACAAGGGTCTCGACACTTATCTTATGAACGTCATCCGTCCGACACGACTCATCGCGCCGATCATGGTTGCGCAGAAGAGCGGGGCGATCATCAACATTTCGACGTTCGCGGTGTTTGAGCCGGATCCGGCGTTTCCGACCTCAGGCGTGTTTCGCGCCGGGCTTGCCGCGTACACGAAGCTGTTCGCCGATAAATATGCCGCCGATCAGGTGCGGATGAACAACGTGCTCCCTGGCTTCATCGACAGCCTTCCCGAGAAGCCGGGAATTCGGGAGCGGATTCCAATGGGTCGCTATGGCAAGAGCGGCGAGGAAATGGCTGCAACGATTGCCTTCCTCGCTTCGCCCGGGGCTGCTTACATCACCGGACAGAATATTCGCGTCGACGGCGGCATCACGCGTTCGGTGTAACGTAAAACGCGGCGCCCAAGACGATGGGCACCGCTTTGCTTACGCATGATCATCCGGTCGGGCCGCTCGCAAAGAGCGACCCGGTGTTCGGCTGCTTCGGCAGGCTTGGTTAGGCCTGAGCTTGCGCCTCGATTTGCGCTTTGCCGTTTCCGATCGCGATCGTGCGCGGCTTCATACGCTCCGGAATATTCCGAACCAGATCGACGTGCAGCAAGCCGTCCTTGATGTCGGCGCCGGTGACTTCGACATGATCGGCAAGCTGGAAGCGACGCTCGAAGCTGCGCTGGGCGATGCCGCGATGTAGGAACTGGCGCTCCTTGTCATCGGCCTTCTTCTCGCCGCGCACCGACAAGGTCGATTCTTTGACCTCGATACGGATTTCATCGGAACCGAAGCCGGCCACCGCCATGGTGATCCGGTAATCATTTTCCCCGGTCCGCTCGATGTTATACGGCGGATAGGTCGTCGCCTCGTTTTCGACGCCGCTCACACCGTCCAAAAGCTGGGCGAGGCGGTCGAAGCCGATGGTCGAACGATAAAGGGGGGAAAGATCGAAGTGTCGCATCACGAGTCCTCCTGAAAAGCGACTGTGTCACGCCTGCCCCAAATGGGCCCAGGCTGTCTTTACTGTGCGCAGCCTCCTGATGAGCCCCGCGCACGATGTCTGATTTGGTGCGGCCGATTTCCGTTTCAAGAGGCGCGACGCGACTGTGGCCGAGAAACCCATCGCGAGCCGATTTTCCCTTTGACCTCAATCGTCGAGCGGAACCCTTCATGTGCCGTTCATGTTCAGGACTCGATGTTGACGCCGTGGGAGCACCACTGAGGATTTCCGGAGGTTCGGACCATGTCTGTGCGTTTTGCGGCAGCTCTGGTTGCCGCGTTGCAGCTTACGAGTGTGCCGGCCGCGACAGCGGCTGATCTCTATGGCGGGCCTCCTGGCGGAGATCCGCGCTACAGTGACGGTTATCGGTACGATGACCAGCGCTATCCGCCGTATGGCAAACAGGCTTACGTCGAGAACGACAACGACGAGGCCTATGATGACGACGAGCCTCGTTATGTGGAGCGATACGACCGCGGAGAATATCTGCGGCCGATGAAACCGCCGCGGTTCAATGAATACACCTGGAGCGGCTACGAGCGTCCCGGATGCGTTCCCGGCGGAGAGATACGACGGGAGTTGATCCGCGATGGCTGGCGCGATTTCCGCGATGCCGAACTGCGTGGCGGTGCTGCCCTCGTGACCGCGCGGCGGCCGAATGGCGAGTACTATCGCCTGAGAGTCAATCGTTGCACGGGTGAGGTGGTTCGAGCACGTCCGCTCGATCCGCACGGAGACTCGTATGCTTGGCGGCGGCGGGGGCCATACCAAACATACTAGGCTGG
>JAEYYQ010000186.1 GCA_023428365.1 Pseudomonadota bacterium
GATCTCGCTGATGTCTGCGGCGTCGAGCTGGGCTGAAAGCTGAGCAGGCCAGATCGTCTCGTTTCTCTGAGATTGCACGTCCAAATATCTCCGGTCCTATCAGCCTCGGATCCGTTCGATGATGAACCACCGCGACTCTGCCAACACGCCGGAGCGGCCGGACAGTAGCGACCGGTCAATTCCCGCAGACGGGGCGCCAGACCCTGAAACGCCTTCTCCTGAACTTTCGGCGCAGGAGCGTCGGCGGCTCCTATTGCGGCGCTTTATCCGAGCCGCGAGACAATTCTGGAGCAGCCAAGGCCGGCTGCGCGCCTGGACACTGACCATTACACTCATTGCCGTTGTCCTCGCGGTCGTTGCTGCGTCTTACGCGATGAATGTTTGGAACCGTGCGATTTTCGACGCGCTCGAACAACGCCATGCACCGCGGGTTGGGCAACTTGCACTGATTTACGTCGGCATCCTTTTCGTCAGCGTGCTATTGAGTGTCAGTCAAGTCTATCTGCGCACCAGACTGCAGCGGTCGTGGCGCAAATGGTTCACGGAGCATACGATTGATCGGTGGCTGCTGAGCGGTCGCTACTATCAGCTCAATCTGGTTCACGGTGACCACAAAAATCCTGAAGCGCGCCTGTCTGAAGACGTCCGTATAGCGACAGAAGCACCCGTCGATTTCGTAACCGGCGTGTTGCAGGCATTTGTTTCTGCGGCCACCTTCATTACCGTGCTGTGGACCATTGGTGGTTCCCTGAATCTTGCCGTGATCGGCGTCCCCATCGAGGTTCCCGGCTTTCTCGTCATCGCGGCAGTGCTGTACGCCGCGATCGCCAGCGGCGCCATGGTGATCATCGGCAGCCGTTTTGTGCAGGCATCGGAGGCAAAGAATCAGTCGGAAGCCGAACTGCGGTACGTGCTGACACGGGTTCGCGAGAATGGTGAGAGCATTGCATTGATCCGCGGGGAGGCGGAGGAGAGGGTTGGTCTTGGTCGGTCGCTAGCGAAGGTCCTTAGAGCCTGGAGAGACGTCGCATTTCAGACGATGAAAACGACTGCGGTTTCGCAGACATCCTCGTTCATAGCGCCGGTTCTTCCGATCATCTTGTGTGCGCCCAAGTATCTCGACGGCTCCATGTCGCTCGGTGAGATCATGCAGGCGGCGTCTGCTTTCACCATTGTACAGGCGGCATTCAATTGGATCGTCGATAATTATCCGCGCCTGGCGGACTGGACGGCATCTGCAATTCGCGTGGCGTCGCTGATCGCATCTTTGGACAGCCTCGAGGCTGCTGAAACCGGCGATCAGGTTGGCCGGATCCAGATCCGCACTGATGGCGATGGCGCCGCCTTGCGGCTCAGAGATTTGTCCGTCGCACTTGATGATGGAACGGCAATTCTCGACGAAACCGAAGTCGATGTCATGCCTGGAGAGCGCGTTCTTATCGCCGGAGAGTCTGGCACGGGAAAGAGCACGCTGGTTCGAGCGCTCGCGGGCCTATGGCCCTGGGGAGGTGGTTCTGTCGAGCTTCAGAAGGGAGCATCGCTGTTTCTCCTTCCGCAGCGGCCGTACGTGCCGGTTGGATCGCTTCAGCGCGCAGTGACATATCCGGCTGCGCCCGCGAGCATGCGGGAAAGCGATGTCGCCGATATGCTGAAGTTGGTCGGTCTTGCGCACTTGTCTGAGCGACTGGCCGAAGAGGAGCCGTGGGACCAGACATTGTCAGGCGGGGAGAAGCAACGCTTGGCGCTTGCACGCATCCTCCTCCACACGCCGGATATTGTAGTGCTCGACGAAGCGACGGCAGCGTTGGATCCAACGAGCCAGGACGAGCTGATGGAGCTTTTAACCAATAGACTGCCAAACACGACGATCATCAGTGTTGGTCATAGACCGGAGTTGGAGGCATTTCACACCCGAAAGCTCACGCTTGCGCGGCGACGCGGTGGTGCCCGGCTAGTCCGCGACGACGACCTGCGGCGCCGCACCGCCCCAATGCCGCTTCGGTCCTGGATCTACAGAGCGTTGAAGAAATCTTCAAAGGTGCGCGATGCGGCACGCCGCTGATCTGCCAGCTTCCGGATCAATCGCGAGACGTTCTCAATCGCTGCCTTGTTGGAGCACTTGGCTCAGTTCGGCGGAGGGCATCTCAAGGGCAAATGCCTTGACGATCAAGTGCACGCCGTCATCCAAAGCGCCCTTATGGACGACCGCGTTTCTCGTGTTGGCGTCCTCGCCGCTCTTCCCGTCCGGCACGACACAGTAGGGGCGCTCATAGTAGAGCTTGTCGATATCCATCTCAGTCACGAACTTGTCGATGTCGATAGTGTGTGTACTTTCTACCTCTACGGCTTCGAGCTCCTCCGGCTCGATGGGTACATAGCGACCGTTGCTCAACTCATAGCCGCGGCCCTTCTCATCCTTGTCGACGAAGTCTCCCGCTTCCTTATCCACCATCTGCTGCCGGAGTCTGTCGCCGATTCTCAGATTGATCTGATGAAAGCGCGTCTTCTCGGATTGGGATGATGTCGGGAACAGCAGCACGGGAGAGAGCTTCAGATACCCCTTCAATAGGCACGCGGCTCCATGGTCCTGCGTTCCCGCTCCTCGCCGCCTCCGCCGGTTTGCAGCGCTGGTCGGGGGCGGTTTTTCCCGTTTGCAACGCAGATCCGGATTGCTTAGTTTTTAGCCAAAAGGGAGGCGTCGATGCAGCGTTATATGCGCTCTCTCCGGATCAGGATGACGATCACGCTTATTCTCGGCTGCATTGCAATGTGGGCGATGCTGTCAATTCTCGCGTACGTTTTGATCGATGACATGATCGCCATTGGGCTTATATCGCTGGCAGCTGCTGCGTTCGCCGTGTTCCTTTTTTTCGATCAGCGCGCTCGGTTTGAAGCCGAGTTGTCGGAGACGCAATCGACCGACCGCTCGGAAGTTTGACGAGCGTTCAGCACGCAGGCGCGGCCGGAAGACGAAAAAGACGCGGACAAATTCTGTTGGACTTCACACCGATGGCGAGCTTGTGGTTGTGCTCGATCGACAGCGATCTGCTCTTGCTGCGATAGCAATACCGTGATGCGCGGCTGGATGGACATCATTCGATAAGCTGCTAGTTTCATCTATCGTTGGCGACTGTATTGGCGTACCAGCGACTGAGAGACAGGACTGTGCTCTTGCCCAATCCCTGAGAGCAGGAGCACGTTGTGCCCACCATCAAAGAACCCCATACAGGTCTATTCGGCCTATCGGATTTAGATGTCCTTGACGTCGCTGTGACCGAAGCGTGGGCCGTACTTTCTAATCCCAAGCACAGCAGGCCATGGGTTTACACGCGTGAAGACATCGCTCGTCACGTCATTGCCGAAGCCGCCAAAGGTGAGCGCGACAAAGCGGTGCTGGCCACTCGCGTCGTATCGCAGCTTGTGGAGGTGTAGGCAGGGGGATGACCGATGAGAACCTACACCGTCGTTGTCACGCGCGGGGCTGAGATCCTTTTCGAAAACGACATTCCGTTTATCAGCCGGAAGCGCTTTTCACAGTTGGTGGGTGAGTCGCTTGAGGATTACGCCATGCGTAGCGGCGTCGATCTTGAGGACGATGAAGTGACGGTCTCGGTGTCACCGAAACACGAGAAGCCCTCGTGATCGCCTATGGCCTACCAACGATCACGAGGGTGCACTGCCCACTGCATCGTTCCCTGAGGAGGAACGCCAATACAATCCGCAAGGCTTTATTTGAGTTCCTGCCAAGCTGAAGTTTTGCCCATAAAACTTAACCCTCGTGACCAGAGGGCGGATCACGAGGGTCGAAGCAGGAGCGTCATGTCAGCGTGTTCCCAGGAGAGGAACCTACGTGAAACCCTTAATGCGGCGAGTAAGTTCCAGCACAATTTTTGGGTTGAGCTATTCTCACCCTAGTTGTGGATAGCGCTAATCTCCTTGGTTTGTTGTGGCCCTATATATTTGTAATCATTAATGTTTCAGGCTCTCGAGCGCGGCCCGGTCAAATCTACAGCACTATCGCTTGTTTTCAGCCCCGTCGCCTTGCGACCGGCACCTACCTAGCCGAGGTGGCCCGATCACGTAGAGCGGCGAACCGGGAAAACGATCCGGCGCTTATTGGTTAAGACCGCAGTTAAGATGCACGCGAGAAACCGGGAGGGAAAGCGATGGGTGGAACGTCGTAGAGACAATGGCCGTAGCGGCGGCAACTATGCCGCGGTTCATTGTGCGGCCTTGCGCCAGATCGTGCCGAAAGGTGATCGCTAGGTTCACGAGATCAAATTCGACGGCTACCGCATCCAGGCTCGACTGGCCGTATTGCTTTGGCGCCATCGCCGAAGGCGGTGATGGACATTCCCGCTAACGACCTGATGCTCGACGGAGAGATCGCCCGACGGCCGCGGCGCCGGTGACTACAACGCGTTGCTCGCTGGCGGCTGTATCTGGGAAAACGCGTCGGCCGCGGTCTGATTTACGTCGGCAGGGCCGGCGTTGGGTTTATGGTGAGGAGCGCTGAAGACTTGCGCAGCAGCTCGATCCGCTGGTGGTCGATATTGAGTTCCACGCGGTGACTGGTGAAGGTCTGCTGCGGGCGGCAAGCTTTAAAGGCGTGACCAAACAGCAAAAACCCCGCCGTAGCGGGGCTGCCCCTGAACGATGACGCATCGCCAATCCGACAGGCGAGCCCATCAAAGCGAACCGTGCGTCTGCTGTCAATTGCCATCGTGCGCGATTAATGCGGTCGCTCCGCGGCTGCAAAGGCGGACTTAGCGAATAAAATGCAATCGGAACCGCTAACCGGTCGTCCGCGTTCTGATCGCGATGGGTTGATCCGGCTGACACACCTGACCGGCCCGTTGTTGCTCTCGGAAGACCCAGGACGAGCGTTGCTGACGGCCCCTCCCACGCTCAGCCGTGCTCGTCCTCTCATTACGTGCTATCTGGCACAAATGTGCAATCTCTACTCTCAACCCGCAACGTCGATGCGATGGTCTGGCACGCAGTTTCGATTCCGACCGTATGCACATCGTGCAGCTGGAAATTGAGAAGGCGGATTTGCTCGGACAGTGAATTCCGTTGTCGTGTCTATTCGTTGTCCTGTCTATTCTAAGATCTCCATCTGGTTATATATCGGAAACGGTGAGGCCACAGCCCCTGTTGCATCAGAGCGTCATGCGACCCATATTGGCAGCACGGGTGGGGCCCTCATGGCCCTATCATGCAGATGGTTGTGCGTAGCGGTCCGCCGCGGCGGGGTCGACCGTGTACACTCCGACGCGCCGTACGGAGGACCTGACATGCCGCGAACTCCGCATCAACGGCTTGCTTCAGCCGGATTTTCTGCAGAAGACACCGAGATCCTGATCAGCATCTATGACACGGTCTCCGCGAAGTATTCAGACGCTGATATCAATAACATCATCATCGACGCTCTATGCACCATGGCAGGTGCCGGATCCCGATCGCCAGACAAACTCACCGCCTACGTGGAACATCGGGCACGCGATGCTGCGCTCGCCAAGTATGGTGCGGCGGCGGTCTTGCTGGCTGATAACGACAAACCGGACCATCGCCCAGAGCCACCAACAGCGGCCTGACGAACAGCTCACGCAAACAAAAAAGGCCCGGCTGCGGAATCCGCAGCCGGGCGTGTCATGTTC
>JAEYYQ010000204.1 GCA_023428365.1 Pseudomonadota bacterium
TTCGCCAAGTGAGCGTATCGGCTCGTTGTCGTCGGCGATGCATGGCCCAGCAGCGCGCCAATCATCGGCAATGATGCGCCGCCGCTGACGGCAACCGACGCGAACGAGTGACGAAGGTCATGAATGCGCAGGTCGGGTAGTCCGGCCATTCGCCGGATGCCCCGCCACGGTCGGTTGAGGTCCGCCTTCGGCTGCTCCGGGTCCGAGGAGCGAATGACGTAGACGCTGTTTGTGCGCGGCAGGCTAGCGAGGATTTCGAGAGCCGGTGCGGGCAGGAAAATGTGCCGCTTTCCCGTTTTGCTGAATATCGTCAGCAGGCCTCGATGCGTGTCGACATCCTCCCACTTCGCATGGAGGACTTCCCGAAGACGCGCGCCTGTGAAGATCAGAAGCCGGAGGGCTGCTGCCGTCCATTGGTCGATGACCGTAGGGGCAATATTCGTCGGAACGTGCTTGAGCTTCTTTCCTTCCCGCGCCGGGGGCTCATAAGGAATGCCCGACGTTTCAGCTACGCGGATCGCGTTGCCCAGCCGCGCCAGTTCCTCAGGCGTCAGGAACCGTTCGCGCTTGACCTCCTTGAACGCCTTGATGCCGCGCGCCGGATTGGTTCCTTCCTCAACGTGGCCCGCAAGGTCGGCCGCCTTGTAGATGCTGCCCACGAATTCGAGAGCGCGGTTCGCGACGGTCGGGCTGCTCTTGCCTATCTTGGTGTGCAGCCGCTTGATCTCGTCCCGGGCTATGACGTCAAGCTGCCGCGAGCCGATTGCAGGACCGACGTGCCTTTTCAGAAGCGACCGATAGTTGCGGATGCTCCCCGGCCGCAGGATTGCCTGTTCGGGATGCTTCCCGGCCAGTTCGGCCATCGCGTCGAGATGCTCCGCCGCGAACTTGGAGAACGCCGGCACGGTCTTTGACTTCGCCTTGGCCGAAGCCGGATCGCTTCCGAGCCGGACTTCCGCCAGCAAAGTCTTCGCCCGGTCCCGCGCCTTCTCCGGCGTCATGTCGGCGGCGTCGCCGATCTTCATCCGGCGCTTGGCAATATTCCTGCCGCCTGCGCCGGGCCGATACTCGATAAACCAGCTTGCCGCGCCGGTCGGCTCGACCTTGAGGCCGAAGCCCGCGAGGTCGGTGTCGAACCAAAAGACCCGTTTACCTGTCGGCTTGATCGCGGCGAGCGTCTGCCGATTGAGCTTCCCTGATGGCATCTCCGTCTCCCTTGCTTCCGCCGATAGCCACCAATAGCCACCGAATAGCCACGCCTTCGGATATAACGTGGAAAGAACATAAGCCGAGATATACGAAAAATGCCCTAAATCAAAGGGATATGGAACGTTCCGGCAAGACGTGGAAACATAGGAAATGGCCCTGAATAAAGCTCATAACCTGAAGGTCGTAGGTTCAAATCCTACTCCCGCAACCAACGGTGTCATACTTGAGTTCGGCGTCTGTTCTACGGCGCCTACAAAACAACCAAACTTCTAACGCTTCAATCTTTTGCGATACCCTTGCGGGCGTCGGATGGGCGATTAAGCGCGTCCGCTAACCATCGAGATTGTGGCACCCCCACCAGGTTGCACGCATCCGCTGCCACGGATATCATGCAAAGAGCTGGTCATTTATTGTCCAGGACAGAGGCTGGTTTCCCTTCGGCGCACACCTCCGGGCGGTCAGAAGTTGGGGGTGCGGATGTCTGAACATGAATATGATCCCGAGGGCGTAGATCTCAGCGATCTTCGCGTCGGTAGCATTTTCCGGAGCGCCGTGGGCTTGTGGAGCGTCCTCGATAAGGACGAAGACGGCGTCACCGCCATTCGGATCGATGACGAGAAGGCCACCGCCGCCTACATCTTCGATGAGTTCGATCTCGAAGGGTGCGATCTCGTGGTCGCCAACCCGCATTGACGAGATAGCAGGTCAGGCTATCAACCTGACCCGCCCTTCTCGGTCTGTTCAGTGCGCGGTTTCGACCTCAACCGGGAGGCGCAACCGACAATCCATACTGCACGTTGTGCCGTTCAATCAGCTTGGCGACGAGCCCCGATGCCTTAGCGCTTTCCACGAAGTCGCGCAGAAACGCGGCGCCGATCTTGTTCTGCGGCGCCGTGCCGACGGACTGCTGCACAGCCATGAATTTTCCGTCGAGAATCCGCGAGCCCGGCAGCAACTTGGCATCTGACGTGAGACGTGGCCTCAGACCAGCCAGCGCATCGAGTTTATCGGTAACGAACTGCTCGTAGGAACTGTCGAGCGTTCCGGAACGCACCAGTTCAGCCTTCTGGATGTTGCGGTCCAGCCAGAGGCCATAAGCAGCGCGTCCCGTGACTGCGATCCGGACGCCGGGCTGGTCGACGTCAGCCAATGTCTTCAGCGGCGAACCGGCCGGAACGAGATACGTCGCCTCGATCTCGCAATAGGCAGGGCTGAACGTAATCACTTCGGCGCGCTGCGGTTCCGCTCCAATGAGGCCGATATCCCAGATATTCTGTCCGGCGGCGTCGGCCAATTCGCCCGGTGTGGCGAACGGCACATACTTAACGGGAACGCCGATCTGCCGTGCGATTTCGGCCGCCAGGTCGGGAGCGACGCCCACCGGATCACCTGCGGCTGTCTTGTCCGTGACAAGAAGGAAATTGGACAGATTGATCGCCGCGCGCAGGACGCCGGTCGGTGCCAGTTCTGAAACGATGTTGGATGACATTGTACTATCCGGGCTAGATTTTCGGATGGGCGACCGATTGAGATCGCGGCAGATCGGATCCCAACCCTACCGTCCGAAGCCGGCAGCATCAATCGCTCTCCGCGTGAGCTGTTTCCCGGTTTGAGCGGTTGACGAGCGCGTGACGCATACCTAGATGCCCGTCCACGCCAGTTCGCGTTCCAATATCGTCCGGACGGATACATTCATCACATGGATGCCCTGCTCCAACTCGCGGCCGAACCTGCAACGTGGGCCGCTCTGGCGACCTTGATTGCAATGGAGGTCGTCCTCGGAATCGACAACCTGATCTTCATCGCAATTCTGACCAACAGATTGCCGGAAGATCAAAGACCATTGGGACGGCGAATCGGTATTTCTTTGGCACTGATCCTGCGCCTCCTGCTTCTCGGGACGGTGGCCTTCATCGTTGCCCTGACGGCGCCTGTGATGACCGTCTTCGGACAGTCCTTCTCCTGGCGCGATATCATCCTCGTTGCCGGCGGTCTGTTCCTGGTCTGGAAGGCCACGCGGGAGATCCATCACCGTGTCGATCCCGACTCCGAAAGCGACACTTCAGGCGGCGGAGAGGCGGTGCTCGGTTTCGGCTCCGCCATCGCACAGATCGCCATGCTGGATCTCGTTTTCTCGATCGACAGCATCATCACCGCCGTCGGCATGACGCAGCACATCCCGATCATGGTCGTTGCCGTCGTGGTCGCGGTGTTCGTGATGCTGGTGGCCGCGACGCCGCTGTCGAACTTCATCAACGCCAACCCGACGATCGTGATGCTCGCGCTCGGCTTCCTGCTGATGATCGGCATGGTGCTGATCGCGGAAGGTTTCGGCGTGCATGTTCCCAAGGGTTACATCTACGCGGCCATGGCCTTCTCGGCCCTCGTCGAAGCCTTGAACATGCTGGCGCGCCGCGCGAGGGTGAGACATCGCAACTAATCGGCCGTGTGAATCTCAACTCCGGCGCGCCACGTCGCGATGACCGCCAGTTCCGGCGTCATCGCCACCAGGTCGGCGCGGGCGCCAGTCTTCAGTGATCCCAATTCGTCCTCCAGACCGAGGAACCGCGCGGGCGTTGCCGACGCTGCGCGCAAGGCATCCTCTAGCGGAATGCTCGCCAGCTTGACGGTATTGCGTACTGCCGTTGCCATATCGAGATGGGCCCCCGCCAGCGTTCCGTTCTCTGCCGTAAGCCGGCCGTTCGTCAGCGTTATCTCCCGGCCCATCAGGGCGAAGTGATCGATCGCTCCGCCAACCGTCGGCATCGCGTCCGTTACCAGAGCAATGCCGTCACTCCCCTTCGCGGCAAACGCCGCACGGATAGAGACTGGGTCAACATGGACGTTATCCGCGATCAGGCCCGCGATGAGTCGTGACTCTGCCAGCGCCGTTCCCACGATGCCGGGCGCGCGGCCAGCCAGCGGCGGCATTGCGTTGAACAGATGCGTCACGCCTGAGAGCCCCTGCTCTATCGCCTGAAGCATTGTCTCGGCGGAAGCCTCACTGTGACCGGCCGACACCCGCAATCCCATGGCATTCAGGCGGCGGATGAACCCATCGGGTACACATTCGGGAGCGAGCGTGATGAGCGACCGGCCCGGATGCGCGAGCTCCGCCAGCCATTCGAGATCATCGGGCTCGGCGCGGACAATTCGGTCGGGGCGGTGAATACCCGGACGCGCCGGACTAAGGAAAGGCCCCTCGAGATGCACGCCGAGCACGCCATCCTGGCCCGCAATTAAGCGCGCTGCGGCAATGGCAGCTATGGTCCGGTCCCGCGTGTCGGTGATCAGAGTCGGCAAACAAGATGTTGTGCCATAGCGGGCGTGGGCACGAGCGATCGCCTGCATCGCTTCCACCGTCGGATGATCGTTCAAAAGAACGCTGCCTCCGCCGTTGACCTGCAGGTCGATAAATCCGGGTGCAATGAGTGATCCGGCAGGCAAGCGCCGTTGCGATGCGTCGTGCGGAATCTCACCCCAGGCCGCGATTCCGTGAATGCGTCCCCGCGCGATCAGAACAGCCGATTGCCTGTGCCAAGACCTGCCGTCGAAAACGTGATCCGCTGCAATTGCACACAGATTGCTCTCGCGCGTTGTATCTTGGTTCAAGGTCATACCGTTAGATAAGTTCGTTGTTGCGTCGCCGGATAACTCACATCCATGCTCAAAGGATCGGCGGATCGGATTATTGGTCCATTGTACATCGGCGTCGATGGCGGCGGCACTGGCTGTCGTGCGCGCATCGAGACCGCTGATGGGCGCGTCCTTGGACGCGGCAGCGCTGGCCCCGCCACTTTGCGGCTCGGAACCGATCGCTCGCTGGACGCTATCGAGACGGCGTGCCGCGCTGCAATTGATGATGCCCAACTTCCGTTCGACTCTCTCGGACAGATGGATGCCGCAATCGGACTGGCCGGTCTGGGTCGGAGAGGCGCGCTTCAGGATCTCCAGGCCTGGAAGCATCCCTTCCGCTCCTTGAAATACCTCGGCGACGCCATGATTGCCTGTCTTGGCGCGCATGGCGGTCGGGATGGCGGCATCGTTATCGTCGGCACGGGTAGCGTCGCCCTTGCGGTGCTGGGAGACCGCGAAATTCGTATCGGCGGTTATGGGTTTCCCATATCGGATGAAGCCAGCGGCGCCGATCTCGGCCTCAATGCCCTCCGCGTGGCGCTTCAAGCCTACGATGGTCGGAGAACCGCAACAGCCTTCACGCGCGACGTTCTCAGCCGCTTTGGCCACGATCCCGTGGACGTCGTGGCCTGGGCCGATCACGCCAGCGCAACCGACTATGCCACCCTGGCGCCGCTCGTCATCAAACA
>JAEYYQ010000214.1 GCA_023428365.1 Pseudomonadota bacterium
GGATCTCTCCACCCAGCCTCGCTGTTGACTGCCGTCATCGGCGATCTCTACGGCGCTCTCGATCCCAAAGTCGACTACTGGGGACCGAACAGCGGTAACTGGCCTGTCGAGCATATGAGCCTGGCTCAGAACATGTCCCAGGTCTACGTCGGTGCTCTGCCGATTTTACTCATGCTCACCATTGGGCTGAGCCGGCGCCTGCTTCTGACGCGCGAGATACGGCCTGCCGTCATCGCTCTCGGCCTTCTCATTCTTTACGCAATCGGCTCATGGACGCCGGTCTTCCAAGTCTTCCATACGTTTCTGCCGGGCGTTGCGATTTTCCGCAGGCCGGCTGACGCAACATTCCTGATCGGGGCGATGGCCGCCCTTATCGCGGGATATCTCGTGCATTGCTGGGCTACAGGCCAGATGCAGCACGCAAACCGCACGACGCACGCGTTCGACGCCGCGATCCTGATTACAATCTTCGCTCTCGCCATCACAATCGCAGCGCAGGAAGGCCAGCTCGCAATTGCCTGGACGCCGATCCTTTATGCCCTTGGCTGGATACTTGCTTCCATTGCGCTGCTCGCGACCAAGCCGTTTCTAAGCGCATCACGCCCCGTGCTGATTATTGCAGCGCCCGCGATGCTGCTGACTGCGGATTTGGCCTGGAACAATGGTCCCAACGAATCCACGGCCCTGCCAACTGCAAACTACGAGATCCTCAAGCCCAACTGCCGCAACGAGACGATCCGCTTCCTGAAGGAGCGCATCCGCCAGTATCCCGGATCGCAATGGCGCGACCGCGTCGAGCTGGTGGGCCTCGGATTCGAATGGCCGAACGCCGCCATGATCCACGGCTTCGACCATACACTCGGCTACAATCCTCTCAGGATCGGCGCCGTATCTCAGGCGCTCGGCGCGGGCGACGGCATCGCCGATCCCGAGCAGAGAACGTTCTCGCCACTGTTCCCATCCTATCGTTCGATGCTGGCCGATCTGCTGGGCCTTCGCTTCATCGCGTCGTCGGTGCCGATCGAGCAGGTCGATACAAAACTGAAGCGTGGCGATCTCAATCTCATCGCGCGCACGACAGACGCCTACATCTACGAGAACCCGCGCGCGCTGCCGCGTGTCATCTTCGCGAATGATTGGAGATCTGCTGACTTCACGAAAATGATTGCCGACGGTCGCTGGCCGGATTTCGATCCGCGGCAAACGGTTTTGCTCGATGCCAATTCCCAATCGTCGCCGCCACCGCCTGCTGCGCGCCTGTCCGACCAGATCATGCAGGAGCAGGGCATCTATATTTTGCGATATGAGAACACCATCGTGGAGATCGAGGTCGAATCCGATCGTCCTGGATTTGTTGTGCTGAACGACGCATGGCATCCGTGGTGGACGGCTGAGGTCGATGGAAAACCGACACCGGTGCTCCGCGCTAATGTTCTCTTCCGCACGGCGCGCGTGCCAGCCGGCCGCCACATCGTCCGCTTCGAGTTCAAACCGTTCATGGGCGCAGCGGTGGAACTGGGCGAAAAGCTATTCGGCCCCACCGAACCCACACCGGCGGTGGCCGCCCTCGCCCCACCCGCTCAGCCAGAGCGTCACGAGGATATCGAAGAACACCCTCTAACGCTGGGCGAATGGTACTGAGGCGCATAACACGCCCAGCGCGCTTTCGGTTATGATCAGCTTCTGACATAGCCGCGAGCGAGGAACAGGCAATGCAGCAGAAAGTTGATACGGCCGCTGAACTCAAGTCGGATCCAGTTCGGTGGCAGGCGCGGGTTGATCTGGCGGCCGCCCACCGCATCGCCTTCATGCAGGAGTTTCACGAAGGCATTTTCAATCATTTCACGCTGACCGTTCCCGGCACGGACGATCGCTATTACCAACTGCCGTTCGGCCTGCACTGGTCCGAGGTGAAAGCGTCCGATTTCATGGAAGTCGGTTTCAATGGCCAAGTCCTGCGCGGGAGCGGTGAGGTCGAACGCTCCTGTTACGCGATCCACGCTCCCATTCATCGCAAGGTGCCGCAGGCCGCATGCGTGCTGCACACGCACATGCCGTTCGCCAGCGCCCTGACCCGTCTCGAAGATCCGCGCATCAAACCGATCGGTCAGATCGAAGCGGCGCTGATGACAAAGATCGCTTACGACATGGATTTCAACGGTCCCGCCGCAACCACCGACGAAGGCGAACGGCTCGCGGAGTTGTTCGGCAGCAAGAACGTTCTGTTCATGGGCAACCACGGCATCACGACGGTCGGCCGCTCGGTGGCAGAGGCCTATGATCTGCTCTACTACCTGGAGCGCGCTGCCCAGGTGCAGCTGTACGCGATGTGGACCGGCAAGCCGCTCAAACTTCTCGATCAGAATGTGATCGACACGACGATGCGCAATTACACGGGCCAGAAGTATCTGCACGGCAAGGCGTGCGACTATCACTTCTCGGCGTTGAAACGAATGCTGGATCGCAAAGAGCCCGATTATCAGGAGTAAAGAGGCGGAAGACCTAGTCCATCGCGCATTTCATAAATCATCCCGATGGACGTCGCTTCATCGGGATGCCTGAAGCTCCAGGTCTCTTGGGCGAACTACGAAAGCTTATTGAGCGCTATCGGTGCCGCCCCTTAAGCAGGCCTCCCACACCGTCAGCGCCTGATGCGTCGCCGCGACGTCGTGCACGCGGATGATCTGTGCGCCTTGTCCGGCAGCCGCCAACGCCGCCCCAACGGAGCCCGATACGCGCTCGGCAGCGACATCCTGACCGGTCAGCGTTCCGATGAACCGCTTGCGTGATGCGCCGAGCAATACAGGCGCGCCGAGCGCATGAAACATGCCGAGCTCGGCCATGAGCTGCAGATTGTGCTCAAGTGTTTTCCCGAACCCGATACCGGGATCGATCACCAGTCTCGAACGATCGATGCCGGCTGCTTCGGCAGCCTCGATGCGTCGTTCGAGATACTCATAGACCTCGATGGTCACGTCGTCGTAGCGCGGATCGACCTGCATGGTTTTCGGATCACCGAGTGCATGCATCAGAATGATCGGCAAACCACTTTCAGCCGCAGCGTCCATCGCGTCGGGATCGAACTCCAAGGCCGACACGTCATTGAGAATGTCGACTCCAGCGGCAGCGGCACGCCGCATCACCTCCGCCTTGCGCGTATCGACTGAGATCCGCGCATTCGTGCGGCCGGCCAATCCCTCGATCACCGGTATCAGTCGCCGCAGTTCTTCGTCGGCCGACACGGCGTCGGATCCCGGCCGCGTCGACTCCGCGCCGAGATCGAGGATGTCAGCGCCCTCTTCCTCAAGCTTGAGGGCATGGGAAATCGCGGCCTCGGCGCTCGCTAGTTGGCCACCGTCCGAAAAGCTGTCCGGCGTGATGTTGACGATGCCCATAAGCAGCGGACAGTCGAGCGGCAGTCCCGCGATCCGCTTACGAGGCGTCCGCAAGGCTTCCAAAAGCTCAGACGCAGCGGGCGTATGACGTCCCCAATCGCGCTCACAATATTCGCTAAGACCCAGGACCCAGGATCGTCGTTCGCCACCAATGCGCTCGATAACTTCGATGTTCGTGAAATCCAGCCAGCCACCGGCAAGGCGCAAACCCACGGGCTGAAAATCGTCGGTCTCCGGAACCGGCGCTGCAGCCGTCAATCCCGTCGGTTTCGCGAACAGCTCGCGGGCCATCGCTCATCACTCCATCATGCCCGGGTGCGCCACATCCCCGGTGCAGCAGGGAACATGCAACCGCCCCCGCCATTGTCAATGACGCGAAGGCTCCCAACAAACGAAAAGGCCGCGGTGTTCGCCGCGGCCTTTGTGTTCAATCTCGTTTCGGTCCGCTTAGAGCGGTTGAGGCTCCATGCCGCCGGTTCCAGTGTCCGGCTCGTTGCGCGGAGGACGCGCCTTGCCAGCGGAAGGAACAGCCGAGCCAATCGGACCCTTGGTATCTTCGTCATCATCACGACGCACGATCTTCTCGCCGCGCATGACCGCAAGGCATTCGTCACCACTGATGGTTTCGAACTCCATCAGAGCCTGCGTGATCGCCTCCAGCTCCTTGCGGTGCGTATCCATGATCTCCCAAGCCTTCTTCTCGCCTTGGGTGACGATGCGGCGGATCTCGGTGTCGATCAGCTTCGCGGTATCTTCGGACATGTTCTGGCGCTGCGTGATCGCATGGCCCAGGAACACCTCCTGCTGGTTGTCGT
>JAEYYQ010000228.1 GCA_023428365.1 Pseudomonadota bacterium
GGTGTCTCGCAAATCAATCGTTTCCTCTTTGCTTCGGAACACGATGCGTTGGCCGAAGAGTTTGCGCAGGCCGATTGCGATATCGTCATCGGCGGTCATGCCGGCGTGCCGTTTGTTGAGCGGCTCAAGGGCGGCCTCTGGTTCAATCCCGGCGTGATTGGAATGCCGGCCAACGATGGAACGCCCGAAGTCTGGTACGGGGTGATCAGCACGGAAGGCGACAGCCTACGATTGCAGACGCGTCGCCTCGCCTACGACTATCAGACTGCGGCGGCCAATCTGCGTCGCGCGGGGCATGCCGATGGCTACGCGCGCACATTGATCACGGGCTTGTGGCCGAGCCTGGACATCTTTCCGCCCACGGAGCGGGATGCGACCGGAAACCGGCTGCGACCGAAGTCGATCAGGCTCAAATCGCCATCACGTGCAGGCCTCGTAGCCGCAGAAGTCGAAGTCTAAATCACCGCCTCGACGACAAACGGTCCTGGCGTTGCGAGCCCGCGTTCCAAACCTGCGTTGAGCTGTTCCATTGTCTCGGCGCGCACGCCATCCACGCCCATGCCGCGCGCCAGTGCCACCCAGTCGAGCGTTGGCCGGGTGAGGTCCATCATATCGAGCGCTTTGCGGCCCACATTGCGCGCGCCGACATTGGCAAGCTCGTGCCGCAGAATGGCATAGGACCGGTTGGCAAAGACCAGCGTGGTGATGTCGAGATTTTCCCGGGCCTGGGTCCACAAGGCCTGCAGCGTGTACATGAACGATCCGTCCGCCTGCAGCGCGAGCACTTTCCGATCCGGACAGGCGATGGCAGCGCCGGTGGCCATGGGCGGACCGATGCCGATGGAGCCGCCCATGTTCTGTAGCCAGTCATGGGGCTGCGATTTCCATGTCATCGGAAAGAACCCGCGTCCGGTACTGACGCCCTCATCGATAACGATGCCGTTCTCCGGAATGTAGGCGCTGAGCGACTGCGCAATTGCGGCTGCGGTGATCGTGCCTTTGGCCGGAGCGGCGGGCGCGAGTTCCGAGACGTCGGGAGCAATCGTCCGTGCCCCGAGTTCATCGGCCAGCCATTCGAGCGCATGAACGACGTCCTCTTCCGGACGTGCCAAAACGTGGAGCTGCGTATCCGGCTGCGCCAGCAGGCTCGGCTTGTTGGGATAGGCAAAGAACGCAACCGGCGTTTTCGATCCTGCCAGGATGATGCGCTTTACGCCGCGCAAGGTTTCGACGGCCATGTCGACGGGATAGGGGATCCGGTCGATGGCAACGCGCCCCGCGCCGCGCTGCATGCGGGCGTTGAAGGTTTGCGCCAATAGCCGCACACCGGTCTTCTTGACGATCTGGCTCGCGAGCCGCAGTCCGTGATCGCGCAAAGCCGGACCTGTGATCAGGAGTAAAACGGGCTCGCCAGACCGCAGAACTTTGGCAGCATTGGTGACGGCTTGCTCGGAAACGCGTTGCCGCTGCGGGATCGGTGGAACCTGCGCGATTCCATCTGCGGCCTCCCAGGCTGTATCGCCGGGAAGGATCAATGTCGCGACCCCGCCTGGAGGTGCGCGCGCCGCCGCAATGGCGGCGGCTCCGTCGGCCGCGACTGACTTTGCATCCGGCGATGTACGGACCCAGGTGGAGAATGGTTTGGCGGCTGTTTCGATGTCCGACGTCAGCGGCGCATCATAAGCGCGATGCCAGGTCGCATGATCGCCGACCACGTTGACGATCGGAGTCGACGACTTCATCGCATTATGGAGATTGGCCAGGCCGTTCGCCAAGCCAGGACCGAGATGCAGCAGCGTCGCGGCGGGCTTGTCCGCCATACGCGCATAGCCATCCGCAGCACCGGTTGCCACGCCCTCGAACAGCGCCAGCACACAACGCATCCCTTCCACCCGATCGAGCGCGGCGACGAAATGCATCTCGGATGTGCCGGGATTGGCAAAGCAGACATCGACGCCGCCTGCGACGAGGGTGCGAACAAGGCTCTCGGCGCCGTTCATCGTCTCCGGTTGAGAGTCGCTCATGGCTTTGGTCCTTCGGCGGTGCGTCGTCCGGCAGCAATCCGTATGATCCTACTCCGACGCCATAAGCTATTCAGCATCGGAAATGGCCTTGGGCCGAAAGCAGCAGGCGGCCGCCGCTCAAGCGATCGTATCGACGACGCCACCATCCACACGGAGCGCCGCTCCTGTCGTCGCTGAAGCCTCGCGAGACGCCGCATAGACGATCATGTTCGCCACTTCATCCACCGTAGCCGGGCGCCTGAGAATTGATGTCGGGCGCTCCGCAAGGACGAATGCGACCCCGGCCTCCTCCAGCGTTTTGCCGCTCTTTGCGATCTTATCCTTCAACATCTCCGCAACGCCCTCCGTTAGCGTGGGGCCGGGAAGGATGGAGTTGACGGTTACGCCAGTGCCAGCAAGGCGCTTGGACAAGCCGCGCGCAATCGACTTCACGGCGGTTTTCGTCATGCGGTAATGGATCATGTCGGCGGGGATATTC
>JAEYYQ010000271.1 GCA_023428365.1 Pseudomonadota bacterium
ATCGAACTCGCTGACGATCAAGTTGAGTAATTCGACGATCCTGTCGGGACCGAGCTTGCGGGCGAGCGCGACGAACCCGGAAATGTCAGCAAACAACACGCTGGCTTCGTCGTAGCTGTCGGCGATCAGTTCTCCCGGTTTTGCCTTGAGGCGATCGGCAACGCTGTCAGGCAAAATGTTCCTCAACAGTGCATCGGTTTCACCGCGCGCGCGCTCCACCAGCCGGAAGGCATACCAGACCGACGCCGCGATCAGGCCGACGGTGGTGATTGCCGCTTGGGTATAGAGAGAGTCGAGCACCGCTTGCTCAGCCTGCAGATGGGCGTTTTCCTCGGGGAATTGAAACCAAGCGATGAGGTGCAGGACGAGTCCTGTCAGCACGACAACGGCCACCAGACGCACGCGTTCCAATCCGAACACCACGAATGGTGCGGCTGCCGCCACCAGATACTGAAGCTGCAAACCTGAGGTCCGCCCGAGATAGAAGGTGAAGGCCATCAGCGCCACATACTCGCTGATGACGATCAGCAGTCCCCCGGCGACGGGGCTGAAGCGATGCATGAACGGCACCAGCAGGGCCATGCTCAAAAGGCAGAGATTGATGAAGACAATCGGTCTGTAAGTCTGGAAGTCGAGCTGGATTTGTTGGATGGCGTACGCCGCCGTCGTCAGCGCGATCAGGTAGGCGATCAGATTGACGATCAGCAGGCGTCGGCGGATGTCAGGAGGATAACCCGCGGTCCCGAGCTGTCCGAGCCATGTTATGGCCGCCGCAAACCGGCGCAGCGCTGGTAAATGCGTCAGGGTTTTCGTTGCTGTCCGCACGCGAGTGAGCAAACCTTTGCTAGAGTCGGCGACAAAGGAACTTCCGATCGTGCTCTCTAATCCGGGCTGCTGGCTGGCGCGAGGCTGGTATCCCTCGAGTTGACTTTGAGGGGGACGCTGCTGCGTTTTATCGTTTCCGGTGCGATCCACCGGATGCTCCCTTGGGCGTGATGCTGCGGCCAACGCCAGATCGAACGGAGAGACTACTCGAGTTCGGCCATCCGTTTAAGTTCGGCTAAATCACAGTCGACGATTGTATCACGCCGTGCAATGGCGCCCATATCCTCCAGCATCGTGAGGGCGGCGTTCACCTTTGGCCGGCTGGCGCCGAGCAATAGAGCAAGTTCGCCCTGAGACATCCCGAGGTCGACCTTTTCGCGGGCCGCCGTGCGGGCCACGTCGCGCTGGCGGATCAGGCCCAGCAGAAAGCGCGCAAGCCGTACTTCGATCCGATGCAGCGCAACGCCTTCGAACTGGAGATCGGTCTCGCGAAGGCGGGCGCACAGGAAGGCCGTGGTTGCGGCAGCGAAGGCTGGCGACGTTTCCAGCAGCCGGATCAGCATGGTGTGCGACAAAGTCATGGCCTTGGTCGGTGTAACCGCCGTCGCATCGGCCGTCCGTAGCCCGCCATCGAGCGCCGCGATCTCGCCGAAGACTTCTCCTGGCCCGGAATGACTGAACGTCAGTTCGCGACCTTCGCTGGACAGCACCGATAGCCGCACCCGGCCTTCCAGCACCAGATAAACCTCTTTGCCGGAATCGCCGCGCGCGAAGATCGATTGTCCGGCTCCGAACGACGATTCTCGCATCTGCTTGGCGACGTCGAGACGAGTGTCGTCGTCGAGCTTCCCGAACAGCTTCGTATTCAGCAGCATCTGCGCGACATCGGCGTATGGAGGCATGCGGGGGTCACTCCTTGCGCGGGTTCAGCGATCCGGTTGCTGAAAGTTATCCAAGATCATGGCATTTCGCGAGCAACATGCTGGTCAACGCGGCAGCAAAACCCGGAGCGGCCCTTGCTTTCGCAGATGCGACCGCGCATTCTGCGGCGCCCGATACCCTGGCGGGGTTGTTTTGTATTGGGTTCCCGTTATGGTTGCGCGCATCGTCCCCGATGGGAGATCAAAGAGATACTGCGCATGATTTCAAGCAAGCTCGGATTGTTTTCCGCCTTCTCTAAAAGCGAGGG
The DNA here is from genome assembly GCA_023428365.1 of Pseudomonadota bacterium. Classification (GTDB taxonomy): domain Bacteria; phylum Pseudomonadota; class Alphaproteobacteria; order Rhizobiales; family Hyphomicrobiaceae; genus ZC4RG25. The sequence continues at coordinate 2,015 of JAEYYQ010000271.1, forward strand.
GCCGCGGGGAGATACCTTGCGGCGTGCATTAGCGAAAGCCCGCACCAGCAACCGTCAGCCGTTGGAAAGTCCAAAGCTGATCCTGGCGAGCGCGTCGCCGCGCCGGCTCACACTGCTTGCCCAAGCCGGGATTACTCCCGATGCCCTGCGTCCCGCATCGCTCGATGAGACACCGCGCAAAGCCGAGATGCCGCGGACTCTCGCGCTTCGTCTGGCCCGCGCCAAGGCCGAAGCAGCCCGCGACCAGATCGCGAACGATCGCGACATCGCCGATGCGTTCGTGCTGGCAGCCGATACGGTGGTCGCCGTGGGGCGGCGCACAGTTTTGAAGCCGGAGAACATCGACGAGGCGTTGGCAGCCCTACAACTTCTTTCCGGTCGCGCCCACCGGGTCTTGACCGCGCTGTGCCTGATCACGCCCGACGATCGCATGCGGATCAAAGTCGCCGACACCCGTGTGCGGTTCAAGCGTCTTTCAACGAGCGAGATGGAAGCCTATATCGCATCGCGGGAGTGGCAGGGTAAGGCTGGCGGCTATGCAATCCAGGGCCTTGCTGGTTGCTTCGTACAGAAGATCATCGGCTCCTACACCAACGTTGTGGGGCTGCCGCTGGCCGAGACGACGGGTCTGCTTCTCTC
>JAEYYQ010000278.1 GCA_023428365.1 Pseudomonadota bacterium
TACCAGCCAGGCCGCATCTCCGAGACGCTGCTCAACGACTACATGGCGGCCGTACAACCGAGCAAGTCTGCGGCCTGAGCTGTAGATTTACGTCCGGCATCGCTCTGGGAAAACTTGGGCGGATGGCGTCAGCACCATCCGCCACGCGTCTCGCGCCCATGATACGGATGCGCGAGACCTTCCGCGATCAGCATCTCGCCTGCATCGCGCCCGTCAAGGATCAGATAGGAAAGCTGGCGCCCGTAGGTGTCCTTCGCGTCGCCCTCGGGCCAGAGGTCGACTTTGCCTGCGGTTTCGATCATCTCACGCAATCGCTGAGCCGCGGTTCGCCCCAACGCGCGTTCCTTCTGGCATTGTGCTTCGCTGATTTCGGGTGCGTCGATACCGATCAGGCGATGACGGACCCCTGCGCGCTCGACGGTATCGCCATCGATGACGGTAATCGAGGCGGATGCTGGACCGTACAAATCGATTGCAACGAGCGTCGCAACAGTGACGACGAAGACGACAAACAGCGAAATCAGGGCCCGGATCATGGGGCGAGCTTTTCAGACAGTTATGAATATAACGTAGGCGGAACTCGTCGATTCCGGCGTTCGCCTAAGCCTGAGGTGCGCGAGGTTCGGCCGGTTTCACCGTCAGATAATTGCGCGATCCGAAGGTGATGGCCCAAAGGGCGATGAGCGGAGACCAACGGTTTGAGACTTCAACTGCAATGGTGTCGCCGGGTGACGCGTCGACATTGAACGGCTGGCTCCTCGCCCAATCGATGCGGGCTTCAATAGCAAGTGGTCCTGAAGGCACCTCAACGTCGAGTTCCGAACCTGCGGAAACCTTGCCGACCTCGCTGCCATTGACGAAGATCGTGTAGTCCCGGAGGCGGTCGGTGAATTGTCGGCTGCGGGTGACGCGTAGTTCGCAGGCGTTGGGATCGGTCATCGTGAAACTCCTCGATTTACCGAAAAGTCGCGTGTCCCAACGCTGGTTCCCGCGCGGTCGGGCCCGGCTATCGCAAGGATGGGCGAAATCTTGCTGGCGTCATTAAAATTGCACTGACAGCCTCAACCGCCGCTACATCCGCGCCGGGCTAATTTCGTCCGTAGGGGAGGCAACTCGCGCGGGATGCTCCATGCAGTCGAAGATCATCGGTACTGTTCTGCCTGTTCTGGAACTTCAACTCGACGCCGACGAACGCATTGTCGCTTCGCCCGATCATCTCTCCTGGATGACTCCGGGCTTCACACTGACAACGACGACCGGCGGAGCCGGTGCCAGCGGACTGTTCGGACGTCTGAGCAGGGCGGTTTCCGGCGGTGGTCTCTTCATGACCGAATTTCACGCCGATCAGTCGGCAACGGTCGGCTTCGCCGCCAGGTTGCCGGGCACCATCCTCGAAGTGCAGACGGCCACCGGTTACATGGTCCACCGCGACGGCTTCATCTGCGGCACGCCCGAGGTCGAGGTTGCGACGGCGTTGCAGAACACGCTCGGCGGCGGCCTCTTCGGCGGCGAGGGGTTCGTCCTCCAGAAATTGAGCGGTAACGCGACGGCATGGATTGAACTCGGCGGAGAGCTTGTCAGTTATCCGCTCGCCGCAGGCCAGATGTTGCAAGTGCATCCCGGCCACGTGGGGATGTTCGAAGCTTCAGTCTCCTTTCAGATCACAACGATGCCGGGCATCAAGAATGCGCTGTTTGGTGGTGACGGCCTGTTTCTGGCGAACCTGACTGGGCCGGGCCAGGTCTGGCTTCAGACCCTCACCGTTCCCGGATTGGCGCACGCGCTTGCGCCCTACCTTCCGCAAAAGAGCTGATGAGGATTTGCCGTGCCTGCGAAAACCACATCACGCTCCGCACTGTCTCCCATGCTGGGGTTCTGGACCACAACGATGCTCGCCGCGGCAATTCTGGCTGTGATGTGCGCGAGAACCGCTATGGCTAATCCTCAGACGCAATCTCCAGACTACCGAGCATTCACGCGAAGCACGTTTCTGCCCTACATCAACGAGCCGGATCGTCAGATGCGGCGCGTTCCGGCTTTGCGCTTATCGTTCGGCGGTCGCGCCTACCGTGCAACGATGGACTCCGGTTCGACAGGAGTCGTCGTGGCGGCCGCGCTGATCCCGAACTTCGACGATCTCCCCAAGCTTGCCAGTGGACGCCTGCCCTATACGAGTTCGGGCCGCATCATGCTCGGGGACTGGGTCGAAACTCCGATGACGATCCAGGGCGCAGACGGGACAAGCGTGCAAACCGAACCGATGCCTGTGCTGGCCGTCACCGAGGTTCGCTGCCTGGAGCAGGCACGCAATTGCACGCCGCGCCAAAATCCGCGCAACATCGCGATGATCGGCATCGGCTTCGCCCGCGAAGGTGATCGGCAAAGTCAAAGCACGCCCGACAAGAACCCGTTTCTGCGCCTGGATCGATCGGGCGGTGAGGAACGACGCGGGTTTGTGCTAACGTCCACAGGTGTGCACATCGGCTTGACCGATGACGTCGCCGGTAACGGTTTTCGCTTCATCAAATTGGATAAGCAGGCGGAGAGACCAGACTGGTCGGCCGTCCCTGCGTGCATTTCATTGGATCGTCAGATGCCAGCATCGTGCGGCACCATGCTGCTCGATACGGGCGTTTCCGCGATGTTCATGACGGTCTCGCCGGAGCAGGCCGGAGACAACGTCGATGAACTGCCGGACGGTACCGAGGTCACTGTGCTGCTCGGAGAGAACGGTGAGCAGGGCAAGCTCTACAGCTTCCGGGTCGGCGAGGAGTCCAAGGTTGCGCCGGATATGATTCACCTGCGCGTCTCGCCGAAGCGCACGTTCGTAAACACCAGCTACCGGCTGCTGAACGCATTCGATTTTCTCTACGACGCCGATGGCGGTTATGCCGGCTTCCGTCCGCGCTGAGATCCTCACCGTAACCGAGTGTATGGAGAGCATTATGAGACTGTCTGTTGGAACGTTCTGCGCCGCCGCTTTCGCAGTCTCGGCTATCGTGCCTGTCGCGCATGCCGATACCAGTCAGGTCGTGAAGTCGTGGCGCACGGCGGATGGGTGGCTCACTGAGCTACGCCGGCACAGCAACGGCGCGAATGTCTGTGTCTCGGCGAAAGCCTTCACGACACCACATCAGTTCGGGCTTTCAATTATCCGCAGCGGACCTGCGACGCTTGTCACGCTGGTCGATCAGCAACAGCCTCCGACGAGCGCCGGAGATCTGACCATATCATCCGGCAACACGCCGCTCGGTAGCTTCCTGACGACCGTTCAGGGGCCTGCGTGGGCAACCAGCGAAGCTGACAGTCAGAAGATGTGGGGACTGCTCTCCGATTTGACACCTGGCACAGTCGCGCTCTCCGTCGCTGGACGTCAATACGACGCCTACCTAGCAGGGATCTCGGAAGCCCGCGCGTAACTCCAGACATGTCGGGCAGAAAGTGGCTAGTGATGGGAGGAGAAGTGGTGCTCGACGAGCGGGTTAGTTTGAACCTAGCTCTCGACACTTTGAAGGACTGGAATACGGAGCTTTGCGGACAGATCGGCCATATACCCATGTTATTATTGAGAGAATGGCTTCGGAAGAGTGCGCTGACTTAACAGGCGCCAAGCCGGGCGCTGGAGGGCCGCAGCCATGACCAATCCTCAGCCCGCGCAACCCTCCAGCTTCGTTTCTGCTTTCAACTCAGCCTCAGACGGGCGTGATCAAAGGCGCACCGGCGGCTCACCGCGCATAACTCTCAGGCTGGCGGAAGACGAACTTGTCCGGCTCACGGACATGGTCGGTAGCACCCCCATCAGCGCTTATGTTCGGGGGCGCCTCTTCGGTGAGGCGGTTGCCCCGCGTAAACGCCAGCAGCACCCACCAGTGGAGGATCAGCAAGCGCTGGCTCAGGTTCCGGGACTTCTTGGGCAGTCCCGCATTGCGAGTAACCTGAACCAGATCGCCTACCACGCCAATTGCGGGTCACTCGTCATGGACGACGAGACAGAACAAGAAATCAAAATCGCCTGCGCCGGATTGCGTGGATTAGGATCCAGCTGATCGAGGCGTTGGGGTTGAAGGCAGGCGATGATCAATGATCCTCAAGGCCAGTCAGCGTGGTGGCGGCTCGCAGCTTGCCAGGCACCTTATGAACGACATCGACAACGATCACATTGAGTTGCACGAGATCCGAGGTTTTATTGACCGCGACCTGCATGCTGCGCTCAAAGAAGCTTTCGCGGTGAGCCGTGGTACCCGAGCCGCCGGTTTCTATTCTCGGTCTCCCTGAGTCCACCAGAGACAGAACGCGTCGTAATTGAAGTATTTGAAAGAGCCGTAGATGAGATCGAGCAGCGCGTGGGGCTGTCCGGCCAGCCGCGGGCGATCGTATTCCACGAGGAGGAGGGACGCCGGCACGCGCATGCCGTCTGGTCACGGATAGATGTGAGCCAGATGAAGGCCATCAACCTCCCTTACTTCAAGCTTAAGCTGCGAGATCTCTCGCGCCAGTTGTATCTGGACCATGGTTGGAAGATGCCGGTCGGCCTGATGAACAGCGAAGCGCGAAATTCCATGAATTTTACTTTTGCGGAATGGCAGCAAGCTAAGCGCAGAAAATCTGATCCCCGTCAGATCAAGGAGACGTTGCAAGAATGCTGGGCGGTATCCGACACCCGAGAGCGCTCTATCCGAGCGCGGCTATTATCTCGCGCAAGGTGACAGACGCGGGCACGTCATCGTGGACTGGCATGGGGAGGTTCACTCGCTCTCTCGGTGTGTTGGAGTGAGCGCAAAGGCCATCAAGGGCCGTCTGGGCGATCCGACCGAAGTACGTTCCGTCGAACAGATCAGGCAGTCGCTTTCCAAACAGTGGATCGACAAACTGAACGACTCCCGCACGATGGAGGATGAGCGTGTTGGAAAGACCCTGCAGGAGTTGGAGGCTGCGCGCCAACTGCTCATCCGGCGTCAACGCCGCTCTCGCGATATGCTTCGTCAGAAGCATGAGCAGCGCTCTTTAGCGGAGCGGAGGGCTCGTAGCGCTCTATTGCCGACTGGCTTGCGCGCCATCTGGTCAAGGATTACAGGCCGATATCCGCCCCTGACGAAAAAATTCAGGTGCAGGCCGAAGCGTGTGCCTCTCGCGATCGGCGCGAGGCCCAAGTGCTGGTCGAGCTCCAATTGTTCGAGCGTCGAGAACTTCGAAAGCGGATACGAAGCCTCCGCGAGGATCACGCCGAACGGGTCAGCACTATGGAGCGGAGCTAGGGCGTCCCAAAGCAGAGAAAGCTGACACTCACAGGTGATAATCTATATTGCGTAACCGCATCGTATTTAGTGTCTACTTTCGGCCCGATAGCGGACCTTGCACTTTAGTGTCCTTCAAAGAACACATAGTTCTGCCAGCTTCTCATTCGAAGCAAGATGCGCCGGATAATTGCAAAGTGGTGCCAATAAGGCGTGTATAATGCAACCTGAGCGGCGGCACCTCCCGGAATAGTCATTTCCGGCGCGGTTCCCTCAAGGTCTATAATTGCTACGGCCCGTCCGCCAGGTAGCGGCTCCCCCATATCCTGCAGCGCACCGGCTGGCTGAAGTTGCCCCGGCGCAATTGCTTCCAGAACCTTGTTCACCCTCCCCTTGAATATCTGGCCGGGCAGCGCGTCGAATGCAATCTCCGCTTCATCGCCAGCCTTGACCCGCAACAGAGCATTCTGCGGAAATGCGGCTGCCAACGTCCGATCATCATCGTGCACGAAAACCATTACGGGACGTAATGGCGCGGGAATTACATACATGCCTGGTCGCAATCCAACCTGAGTCACAAATCCAGGCCCAGGTGCGCGGACTGTCGTCATTTCGAGGTCGTATTCTGCGTCCCGCAACTCGGCTCGCATACGCGCTACCGACGTGTGGACCCCATCGATCTGCGATTGATATGCAGCTCGGGCTTGCTCCGCTCGCGCGACGGCAGCTTGCCTGGCGCCCTCCGCTGCAAGATATACGCCTCGGCGGTTCTCGACTTGCGCAACCGAGAACGGCATAGGTCTGCCGCCCATTCTGGCGTTCTCATTTCCGGCTTCGTATCTGTTGAATGCATCGCGCGCGGCATCCCTCTGCGCCGTCGTCTCATCAACCACGCTCTGTGCTGCATCGAGCGCGGCCTTAAGCTGGGAAACATTCTGCTCTACTTCGGCAAGAGAGGCGCGGCGGCGCGTCACCTCAATCTGGTAGGGTTCTGGATCCAATTTGAAGAGAATATCGCCCTTTTGCAGGGGAGTGTTTGCGACGACGGGCACGTCAACGACGCGCCCTTTTACGTCCGGCATGATGGGTGTTGTCGCGAAATAGATCCTCGCATTCGCGGTAAATGGGTGATTGTAGTTCATCACGAGGAGAATGAAGCCAATAAGCAAGATCCCCCCGAGTGCAGCCGTCGGTAGCGTCCACTTGTTCACGGGAATCTGGAATATTTTAAAGATCGCAACACAGATGGCTGCGTAAGTGAGGATGAGAAGTAGTTCCACTACTGCCCTCCGCTAATATTGCGCTGCTGCTCCAGGGCCGCGATCCGCTGTTCCAGCTCCTGAATATCCTTGCGACGTTCATCGGATCCGATTGGTTCAGAAGGAGCATGCGCGATTCCCCATCCTCTATCCGGGCGATAGAGCATTGCCCAGATCCAGAGGAACGGCCAAAGCGCGTGGAGCGTGAACAGACTGACCCAGCCGGCTGCCTGAATGGCATCCTGGTGGGGATGATTGCGATGCTTCGCGATTTCATACGGCACGTCATGGACGGCAATAATTCCGTAAAACAACGTCACGAACACGAATAGCAGCATGCCAAGAGCCACGTAGTTCAGAAACGTGTCACGATCGATATTCTTGGTAAGATACATAACCAAACCGACCAAGAGCGCGAGCACAAAGATGGTTGCGCTCGTCCTCCATTTTCTGATCCAAGAAAATCGCGATTTTGGTAGTGACGGAGGCATTGTCAAACGACCATGCAGGCACTGTGTTGTCGTCTGCAATTATGTGGCAGTAGATTAATGGAAACCAACTATCTTTTTTTTAATTATATCGGAACCCGTGTTTGCGCAGCAATGTTGTCTAGTGTCCAGATCATTGCATCTGTTGGCGTGGTGGGTACACATGTCGTGGTGATTTCATCGGAACGAGCAGCCAATCAAGCCAATGATGCTGAGTGGTCGGCAAGGCCACTGCCCTCGATCTTCCAGAACATCTCGGACTTCTGGCTAGACTCGATTGAGCGAAGCATTCTGTTTTGCGACGTCATGCACAGACGTGCCGAGCTTCGAGCGAAGCACGCGGCTAAGATCGCACCGCACGTTCTGACCTTTGCGTGCGAACCCGTTGTTGATGGCCGTAAGCTCGAGCGCCCGGTAAATTATATTCTGACTCGGGTTATGCCTCCAGTCGGCGCTAAAATTGACGATAAAAAACGACCGTTCATTATCGTGGATCCGCGAGCTGGGCATGGTCCAGGCATAGGCGGATTTAAGCCCCAGAGCGAGATTGGTGTGGCGTTCAAAGCGGGGCATCCCTGCTATCTGATTGGATTTCTTCCCACACCGGAACCTGGTCAGACCATAGAGGACATTGCACGCGCAGAGGCTCACTTCATAGAGCATGTGAGCGCCGCACACGCCGCTGCGGACGGCAAGCCTGTCGTCATTGGAAATTGCCAAGCGGGCTGGGCCGTCATCATGCTTGCGGCCGCGAGACCTGAACTGTTCGGGCCGATCGTGATTGCAGGCTCACCGCTGTCTTACTGGGCCGGTGTCCGCGGGCGCAATCCCATGCGCTATACCGGGGGCTTGCTTGGTGGCAGCTGGATAACCGCACTTGCAAGCGATCTGGGTGCCGGAAAATTTGACGGTGCATGGCTGGTTGCGAATTTCGAGCTGTTAAACCCATCAAACACGCTCTGGAAGAAGCACTACAATCTATACTCGAACATTGATACGGAGGCCGCCCGGTATCTTCAGTTCGAGCAGTGGTGGGGCGCGCATATCCTGCTCAATGCGGAAGAAATGCAATTCATCGTCGATGAGCTATTCGTCGGCAACAAACTGTCAAAGGGTGAAATCACATGGTCTGATGGGACGCCCATTGAGTTGCGAAACATTCGATCTCCGATCGTTGTATTCTGCTCGCGCGCCGACAATATTACCCCGCCTCAGCAAGCTCTGCAGTGGATTCTGGATCTATACGATAGTGTCGACGATATCCGCATGAACGGTCAGACGATCGTTTATGCCGTACATGATAGCGTCGGCCATTTGGGAATTTTTGTATCCGGAAGCGTTGCTGAAAAAGAGCATGGCGAATTTACGAGTAATATCGATCTCATTGATGTCTTGCCCCCTGGTCTCTATGAAGCCGTGATTGTCCCCAAGGGCGAAAACGCATCGGACCTCGTCGAAGGAGAATATTTGGTCCGGTTCGAGGCACGAACCTTGGATGACATTCGAAAGCTGGGCGGCAATGACGAGGATGATGATCGGAGGTTTGCTGCAGCCGAGCGCATCTCGAACATCAACTTGAGCCTGTATCGGGCGTTTCTTCAGCCATGGGTGCGGTTCTGGTGCAATGATAGCGTAGCTGAGGCTTGGCGGCAGCTTCATCCGCTGCGCTTGCAGTATGACTTGTTCACCCTGCCTGATGCCGCCAGTCGCCAGTTGTCTTCGTTAGCAGCGTATACTCGCGACAATCGGCATCAAGTATCGCAAGACAATTCCGCATGGCAATTCCAGGAACAGATCTCCGGTACAATAGAACAGTCGCTTGACGCGTTCCGAGATTGGCGCGACTCCGTCTACGAGCTTGCTTTCACGTCGATTTACGGCGCGCCGCATATTCAGGCACTAGCGGGCCTGTCAGCGACGGGGATTAGTCAAAAGCGTGTGTTATCTAAGGACGCGAGCTACATCGAATTGATGAGGCGTCGCTCGCAAGATCTGACGCGGTCTATTGCCGAAGGTGGTCCGCGGGAAGCATTGATCCGGGCGCTTCTCTACGTGCGAATGCCGGATGGTATTGCGGATGAGCGCGGTTTTAATTTCCTCAGGCGCATCCGTGATGAAACGGGCGGCGATCTCACTATCGCCGATTTCAAGGACATTTTCCGGAAGCAGTACTTTGCCCTCCTTTTGGACGAATTGCGTGCGCTGGACGCTATACCGAAAATGCTGGCGGAAGACCCCGTTCGGGCCAGTATCTTGGCGGGCAAGTTTCGCGAATTGATAGATGTCGTCGGCGCTCATGCGCCGGAGAGCAGGGAACGCCTCAGGAAAATGGAACGGGTTCTGGGCGATGCAACAAATCCCTCCCAGAAAGCGTCGGATCAGGAACCTCGGGAGGTCCACAGGCCCCCGACACGGCGAGCCAAACGCGTGAAGCATGTACATTGGAGTCACTAGTCAGGACGAGTCCGATGGCGGAGTTGTTACACCCCAACGATCTCAAGCAGATCGCCTCAGACGCCGAAATGGCGAAATTCGATGAGGAGCGGCAGCTCAAAAAGCTAGCGGAGAAACGAAGAAGCGAACTGCGAGAGGCGTTCCTGTCGCGCGATATCCATCCCCTTGCCATCGATCGAATCAACGATGCCGTGCGCATCGCTGCCGAGCAGGGTCATCACCAGATCATGGTCGTCACGTTTCCCTCTTCTTACTGCAGTGATGGCGGACGCAGAATAAATATTGGTGATCCCGAATGGTCGGGCAGTTTGGAAGGGTTTGCGAAACGCGCATACGAATTCTACCAGAGAGAACTACGACCTCTCGGTTACAAGATGCACGCGGAAATCATCAGCTGGCCTGACGGTATGCCGGGCGACGTTGGATTATTTCTCCGATGGTAACCCAACAGCATGTACGGCGCAGTCGCGATGCGGGAAGACGGCCGAGAGTCGGCTCCGCCGCTGTTGACGACGATCACTCCAAATACGATCGGCTTCTCGAAGCTGCCCAAACGCTGTCTCCGCCGACTGCAGCCGTCGCTCACCCCTGCGATGAAAGTTCGCTTCAAGGCGCCATCGACGCAAAAAAAAACGGCCTGATCGTACCGATTCTGGTGGGACCCGAGAGGCGCATCCGTGCGGTGGCGGAGCAGGCCGGCATCGATATCGGGGACGCGCTACTGGCCGATGTGCCGCACAGTAAGGCGGCGGCGGAAAAGGCAGTCGAACTCATCAGGACGGGCAAAGCCGACCTGCTGATGAAAGGCAGCCTCCATACCGACGAACTGCTAAGTGCAGTCATGAAACGAGACCTGGGGCTCCGCACCGGCCGCCGCATCAGCCATGTCTTCGTCATGGATGTTCCCCATCATCCCAAAACGCTCTTCATTACAGACGCTGCCGTTAACATCGCTCCGGACCTGGATGCAAAGCGCGACATCGTCCAGAACGCCATTGATCTCTATGTGGCCCTGGGGCTCGGTATTCCCAAGGTCGCCATCCTGTCTGCCGTTGAAACAGTCACCTCTACGATTCCGTCAACGATTGAAGCAGCTGCGCTTTGCAAGATGGCAGAGCGCGGACAGATCACTGGTGGTGAGCTGGACGGTCCCCTCGCGTTTGACAATGCCATCAGTCCGGAAGCTGCCCACATCAAAGGCATAAAATCCCCAGTTGCCGGAAATGCGCAGATTCTTGTCGTACCGGACCTCGAAGCCGGCAACATGCTTGCGAAGAATTTAACGTTTCTGTCACGGGCGGATGCGGCCGGCATAGTCCTCGGTGCGCGTGTGCCGATCATTCTTACGTCCCGGGCTGATAACCTGAGAACACGCATGGCCTCGTGCGCGGTCGCTACTCTTCTCGCGCATCGCCGCAGACGAGAAGTGATACTCTGAGTGCGTAGCCGTGGCAGAAACCATTCTCGTTGTGAACGCGGGCAGCTCGAGCATCAAGTTTCAGCTGTTTGCCGTATCGGAACACGACCAACTTCAGCGGAGGATGCGCGGACAAATAGACGGAATTGGCGTACGCCCCCGCTTGATAGTCAAAGACGGCGACGGCCGTCTGCTCATTGATAAAAGCTGGCAGGCGATCGAAGTTTGCGACTTGCCAGCGGCTCTGGAACGGATCATCGCATTTCTTCGTGAGCACATCGGCCCCGACCTGCCAAAAGCGGTCGGCCACCGCGTCGTGCACGGTGGCCCATATTTCGATGAGGCGGTGGTTGTCGACGAGCAGGTCGTTCAAAAGCTGAGACGGCTTATCCCTCTCGCCCCCCTGCACCAACCGAACAATCTCGCCCCGATACAGACGCTTCTGGAGCGTCGGCCCGGCGTTCTTCAAGTCGCGTGCTTTGATACCGCGTTTCACCGCGGGCATCCGGAAGTCGCCGACAGGTTTGCTATCCCGGATCATCTGTTTGCCGAAGGTGTCCGTCGCTATGGCTTTCACGGTCTGTCGTACGAGTTCATTGCCAAGCGACTTGCGGAAATCGCACCGGGCATTGCCTCTGGACGTGTCATCGTTGCTCATCTCGGAAGCGGGGCTTCAATGTGTGCCCTGCAGGCCGGTCGAAGCGTCGAGAGCACCATGGGCTTTACCGCGCTGGACGGTCTGCCTATGGGAACCCGCCCGGGCCAACTCGATGCAGGTGTTGTACTTTACTTGTTGACTGAAAAGGCGATGTCACCCCAGGAGATCGAGCGCTTTCTCTACCACGAATGCGGCCTTAAAGGTCTTTCCGGCATCAGCAGCGATGTGCGAGCGCTTCTTGCAAGCGAAGCCCCGCAAGCACGGTTGGCTCTCGATCACTTCACTTATAAAATTGCGTTGTTTGCTGGAATGCTAACGGCAGCGCTGAATGGTCTTGACGGTTTCGTCTTTACGGCGGGCGTTGGAGAAAACGCACCTTCAATACGTGAGGCGGTCATCAAACGCCTTTCCTGGCTCGGCTTGACTATCGACAAATGCGCAAATGCTGCCGGAGCACTCCTGATTTCCGCACCTGCATCCAAAGTCGCCTGTTACGTTATTCCAACGGATGAGGAATTTATGATTGCGTCGCATACACTCTACGCCGCGCGTCGCGAAACATCTCGCGTCTCCTTACTCGCGAGGACACCATGATCGAACCCGGCTCACTACCTTTGTTGAAGGGCAAGAAGGCATTAGTCACCGGCATCGCCAACGATCAATCGATCGCTTGGGGGTGCGCAAAGGCCTTCCGTGCGCTCGGTGCCGATCTGGCGATCACGTATATGAACGACAAGGCGCGCCCTCATGTCGAGCCGCTGGCGAAGGAAGTGCAAGCATCACTTTTCATGCCTCTCGATCTTCAGCGGGACGGACAGCTGGAAGCGGTGTTCGATAAAATTGAGAATGAGTGGGGGAAACTGGATCTTTGCCTGCACTCGATCGCATTTGCCCCGAAACAGGACCTGCAAGGCAGGGTCGTGGACTGCTCAAAGGACGGTTTTCTACTCGCGATGGAAATCTCGTGCTGGTCATTCATCAGGATGGCCAAGCTGTGCGCGCCTCTGATGAAGTCCGGAGGTGTCATCTACACGATGACGTACTACGGATCGCAGGTCGTCATTGAGCACTACAATCTCATGGGACCGGTAAAGGCTGCGCTTGAGTCCGCAACACGGTACTTGGCTGCCGAACTCGGTCCGAAGGGCATTCGTGTTCACGCAATCTCTCCTGGCCCAGTCAAGACGCGGGCCGCTTCGGGGATTAGCGATTTCGACAATCTGGTCCAAAAGGCGCAAGCAAAGGCACCGACCCGTAGTCTCGTGTCGATCGAGGATGTCGGCGCAGCGGTGGCCTTTCTGGGCATGGATGGCGCCAAGCTTATTACCGGCGAAACACTCTACATTGACGGCGGCTATCACATAATGGATTGAGAATGTGAGCGCGCACCAAGCATTCAATATACCTCAGGAATCCACTTGAACGGATAGTCACTCTTCCTCTGCGCGGTCGACACTCGCCGCTTCGGCAATTTCACCTTATCGCGCCGGACTTCCCTGTAATCTAACTTGGACAGAAAATGTTCAATCACGTTCAATCGCGCACGCCTTTTGTCGTCTGATTTTGCAACGTACCAAGGCGCCCAGGCAGTATCGGTGGCGAGGAACATGTCATCGCGCGCTTGGGTGTAGTCGTCCCAGCGGGCATAGGATTCCAGATCCATCTTTGAAAGCTTCCAGATCTTCCGCGCATCGGTGATCCGGGCCTCAAGCCGCTTTGTCTGCTCGCCGGGGCCCACCTCGAGCCAGTATTTCAGCAGAATTACGCCTGAATCGATGATGGCCTTTTCGACGCCGGGAACAATCTCAAGAAAGCGCTGCGCTTGCTCTTCCGTGCAGAAACCCATCACACGCTCTATTCCGGCGCGGTTGTACCAACTCCGATCAAAGATGATGATCTCACCCGCGGCAGGAAAGTGCGGCAAATATCTCTGAATGAACATCTGAGATTTTTCGCGCTCTGTCGGAGCGGGCAGAGCCACCACACGGAAGATGCGCGGACTGACCCGCGCAGTGATCGTTTTAATAACCCCGCCTTTGCCTGCTCCATCGCGCCCTTCAAATACGACGCAAATCTTCTTTCCCTCATTCCGCACCCACTCTTGAACCTTGACCAACTCGATGTGAAGTCTCGCCAGTTCCTTTTCATAATCTTTGCGCTTCAGCTTCGAGTCGGCGTCCTCGGTCGCATGCGCCAGCATTGACTCCCGAACCGTTTGCTTTCGTTTTGCACTTATCTCGTTTGGGTTTCCCATGGAGGGTTTCCTCTATGTCGACTTATCTGCGAGGAATATTGTCATCACTCTAGAAACAAGCCGCCATGTCAATCTGGATGAGAAGACTATTTGCCTTTCATCTAAATGGCTTTCATTCCGAGCAAGCACGCATTTCATTGCTTGCTGTCATTGGCGTGATGTCGGAATGTCTATGGATTATTTTTAATGCGTTTGCCGGAAGTATGATACTCTAACTCGCCAATGGTCTGCACCGACTGGCCGATGCGTTGACTGTCCAAATGAGCTGGCGCTATGCACAGCATCGGACAGGAGGCAAGGATGGCAAAAGTGCTATCTAAAACAGAACTATTCATGATCGATGCTTACTGGCGTGCAGCCAATTATCTGTCTATCGGCCAAATCTACCTCTATGATAATCCGCTCCTGAAGCAAGCTCTCTCGAAAGAACACATTAAGCCGCGTCTTCTCGGCCACTGGGGAACTACACCGGGTCTGAACTTCATCTACGCCCACCTTAATCGTGTCATCAAAGCGAACGATCTGAATATGATCTACATTACCGGCCCAGGGCACGGAGGACCTGGTCTGGTCGCAAATGCCTACCTGGAGGGAACCTACAGCGAGGTCTATCCCAGTATTACCCGCGATGAGGAGGGTATGAAGCGCCTCTTCACCCAATTCTCTTTTCCCGGCGGCATCCCAAGCCACGTTGCTCCCGAGACGCCCGGCTCGATTCATGAAGGGGGTGAACTCGGTTACTCTCTCTCGCATGCCTACGGAGCTGCTTTTGATAATCACGAGCTGATCGTCGCCTGTGTCGTCGGCGATGGCGAGGCTGAGACTGGTCCGCTGGCAACCAGTTGGCACTCGAACAAATTCCTCAATCCGGTGACGGACGGAGCCGTTCTGCCAATCCTGCATCTCAACGGCTACAAGATTGCGAATCCCTGCGTTCTTGCGCGCATCAGTCAGAATGAGCTGGATCAGCTATTCCGTGGCTACGGGTACACGCCGTTCTTTGTAGAGGGGCACGAACCCGCGATAATGCATGAGCTGATGGCAGCCACTCTCGATAAATCCATCGCCGAGATTCAGCGCATTCAAAATAGTGCCCGATCAGACGGTTTCACCGAGCGACCGCGCTGGCCCATGATCATAATGCGGACACCTAAAGGCTGGACCTGCCCCAAGGAAATTGATGGAAAACGCACCGAGGACTATTGGCGTTCACACCAAGTGCCCATGGGCGAGATGCATGAAAATGCCGCTCATGTGCGGATTCTCGAAGAGTGGATGAAGAGCTATAAGCCTGAAGAACTCTTTGATGATCACGGGGGCTTCCGGCGCGAGTTAGCAGACCTCGCCCCTCGTGGCCGCCGCCGCATGAGCGCCAATCCACATGCGAATGGTGGCTTGCTGCTGCACGAACTTCAGCTGCCAAATTTCCGCAATTACGCCGTCGACGTCACCACTCCCGGTGCTGTAATGGCCGAATCCACTCGCGTGATGGGGCGCTTCCTGCGTGACGTGATGAAACTGAATATGGAGCAGCGTAATTTTCGACTTTTCAGCCCGGACGAGAACAACTCAAATCGCTGGCAGGATGCGCTCGAGGTCACGAATCGCGCGTGGGTCGCTGACACATATTCTTGGGACGATCACCTGGCACCTGACGGACGGATTATGGAGGTGCTCAGTGAACACCAATGCCAGGGCTGGCTTGAAGGTTACCTTTTAACCGGCCGACACGGGTTCTTCTCTTGTTACGAAGCCTTCATCCACATCGTCGACTCGATGTTCAATCAGCATGCCAAATGGCTGAAGGTCTGCAATCACATTCCCTGGCGGCGACCTATCGGGTCATTGAACTATCTATTATCAAGCCATGTATGGCGTCAGGATCACAACGGCTTCAGCCATCAGGATCCTGGATTTCTTGATCACGTTGTCAATAAGAAGGCAGAAGTGGTCCGTGTCTACTTGCCGCCCGATGCTAACTGCTTGCTGTCAGTTACCGATCATTGCTTGCGCAGCCGGAACTATGTCAACGTTGTGGTTGCAGGAAAGCAGCCAGCACCTCAGTGGCTGACGATGGATGAGGCGATCAAGCATTGCGAAGCCGGGCTGGGGATATGGGATTGGGCCAGCAATGACAGAGGCGGCGAACCAGATGTCGTGATGGCCTGCTGCGGTGATGTGCCAACTCTGGAGACCTTGGCCGCCGTAGACCTGCTTCGGAAGCACGCTCCGGATCTGAGGGTTCGTGTCGTCAATATCGTCAACTTAATGAAGCTGCAGCCCGGGAGCGAGCATCCACATGGCCTGTCTGATCAGGATTTCGACGCGCTTTTCACGACTGACAAGCCGGTCATCTTCGCTTTCCATGGGTATCCAACTCTCATTCATCGGCTGACATATAGGCGGACGAACCACCGCAATATCCACGTCCACGGCTACAAGGAAGAGGGGACGACGACGACGCCTTTCGATATGTGCGTCCTGAACGACCTCGATCGCTTTCACTTGGTGAGTGACGTGATCGATCGCGTGCCGAAGCTCGGCGCTCGCGCTGCATATGCCAAGCAGGTGATCCGTGACAAGCTCATCGACCATAGGGAGTATATCTGCCGTTTCGGCGATGACATGCCAGAAATTATCGGCTGGAAATGGGGGCAGGAGGCGGCTGCCTTAGGTGTTCAGTCGACGGAGGCTGACAACGTCTAACCTTAAGTGAGGTTGGGCATGAACATATTCGCGATCAGGCATGGCGAGACTGCGTGGAGCCTCAACGGGCGACACACAGGAACGACGGACATCCCATTGACCGAAAATGGTCGCCAGCTCGCGAAGCGAATGGAATTGATCCTTTCAAAATATGAATTTGAACTCGTCCTCTGTAGCCCGATGCGCCGGACGCGGGAAACTTGCGAACTGGCAGGCTTAGGCGATAAAGCCGTCATCGACGCAGACCTGCTGGAATGGGACTATGGAGAATATGAGGGCTTGACGCCCAAACAAATTCTCGAGATCGCGCCGGGCTGGCTTATTTTTCGAGATGGTTGCCCGGGGGGCGAAACGCCGGAAGGCGTAAGCTTGCGAGTGGACCGCGTGATAGCCCGGCTGCGCGACACTGATGGGAATGTTGCTGTCTTTGGGCATGGACACGTTCTGCGGACGCTCGTTGCGCGTTGGATTGGGCTGCCCTCGGACGGGGCGTGTCATTTTCTTCTGGACCCCGGCACTTTGAGCGTCCTGGGCTACTACCACGAATTTCCGGCAATTCGAATCTGGAATGGACCTCTCATGAACTGAAGGCATGAGGAGAGCGACCGGTGGAGCAGGCAACACGTGACTACGCAATCAGCCGAGGCCTGTACGATGCGGTCCTTATGGATCTCGATGGCGTGATAACCGACACAGCCAGTATACATGCAGCATGTTGGAAGGAGATGTTCGATGAATATCTCCAGAAGCGTGTCACCAAAACGGGTGAAGTATTTCGTCCCTTCGATATCTCTTCGGACTACCGCCTTTACGTCGATGGTAAGCCTCGGTTTGATGGCGTACGCGATTTTCTCGCATCCCGGGGCATCCAAATTGATGAAGGATCTCCTGACGACTCCCCACTCGCAGAAACAATAGGCGGGCTTGGAAATCGAAAAAATAATCTCGTCAATAGGATCATTAATGACGTGGGTGTGACGGCTTATGAGGGAAGCGTAAAACTTATTCGCCAGCTCTGCGAATATGGTTTCAAACTCGGCGTCGTAACTTCCAGCCAGAATTGCAGCGTTGTTCTAAGTTCTGCCAAGCTGGACGGGCTTTTCCAAGTACAAGTCGATGGCAATACGATCCATGCGCAGCAGCTCGCTGGAAAGCCCGCGCCGGATACTTTTTTGAGAGCGGCGGAAATGCTTGGAGTGGAGCCCAATCGGGCGGTCGTCATCGAGGATGCACTGTCGGGTGTGCAAGCGGCGCGCGCCGGGAAGTTCGGGCTTGTGATCGGCGTTGCGCGCAAAGGCAACGCTGAGGAACTACGACGCCGAGGTGCGCATTTGGTGGTCAATGATCTGGAGGAGCTGGTCGATCGACCCAGCGAATGACTGTCGCTTTTGAGGAATGCGCCGATGATCCCAATTGAACCGAATTTGCGAGATCATGCAGCGGCATTTCCGGACGGCACGCCTTTGCCGCCCGATATGTTGGAAACACCTGCAGACACGAATTGGATCCTCAGGCACGAAGGCTACAATGTACTGACCGAAAGCGCACTCGAGTCGCGCTTTGCGTTCGGCAACGGCTTCCTGGGCATGCGTGCCGCTCGCTCGGTCAGTCGTGGCCCGACATGGGTATCATGGCTCGGATACAGCAGATGGGGGTCTTGGCCGCGCTGCTACGTCGCCGGTCTATTCGACATTCCTAACACTGAGCCGCCGGTTCCGGCGTTGGTTCCCGTCGCAGATTGGTCGCGAGTACGCATCCTGCTGGACGGACAGCCGCTGCTGGCTCGGGAGGGCGAAGTCCGCATTGGCAATCGCAAGCTTGACATGCGTCGCGGATTGCTGCTGTCGACATGGACCCATACGACACCCACAGAAATCACCGTCCAGGGTCATGAACTCCGCCTGCTCTCGCTCGCGGATCGAGCGGTCGGCCTGCAACGTCTTAAGCTCTCGCTGGATCGCGATGATGTCGACGTAAGATTAGAGGCAAGCTTTTCGATGGCTGGTCTCGGGATGGAGCCGAGGTTGCTGGAGCCGAATCTGGGCGCCTGGGAACTAGAGGGTACTGGCAAACGCGTGTCGATGGCCGGCGCCGCAAATCTGATGATTGGTGGTGATGCTCTCCCCGCTGAACGTCCGTTTTCGCTGCGTTGGAGCTGGCGTTGGCGCTCAATAGCCGATCAGATCGCGGAGTTCGACAGACTTGTTGCTGTGGCTCGGGCGGACGAGCGTGGCGATGATCCTGCGCCTCGCGCTGAAGCGGCGCTCTCGCGCAACGCTTCGTTAGGATGGCGTGCCGTGCTTGAAGCACACGAAGATGCTTGGGAGGTGCGTTGGAACGAGAGCGATATCATCATCGAGGGGGATGGGGACGCTCAACTCGCGGTGCGCTTCGCCATCTATCATTTGACCAGTGCGGCAAATCCCGATGACGAGCGCGTATCGATAGGGGCTCGTGCTCTTACTGGCGATGCCTATCTTGGACACGTGTTCTGGGACACCGAGATCTACCTTCTGCCTTTTTACACGCTGACGTGGCCCCAAGCGGCAAGGGCGCTCCTGATGTATCGCTTTCACACCTTACCCAAAGCACGAGAAAAGGCAGTTCACTTTGGCTTCAAAGGCGCTCTCTACGCTTGGGAATCTGCTGATACTGGCGCTGAGACTACGCCGGAGCGTGTCGTCGCTCATGACGGGTCGTTGGTGGACATACTGACCGGCAGAATGGAGCATCACATCAGCGCAGATGTCGCCTATGCTGCGTGGAACTACTGGCGGATCACCGAAGACGATGATTTCTTCCTTCGCGCTGGCGCCGAGATGTTGTTGGATACCGCGCGATTTTGGGCATCCAGAGCCGTGGAAGAAGAAGACGGTCGCCGCCACATCCGGCACGTGATTGGCCCCGATGAGTACCATGACGATGTCGATGATAGTGCCTTTA
Organism: Pseudomonadota bacterium; assembly: GCA_023428365.1. Taxonomy (GTDB): domain Bacteria; phylum Pseudomonadota; class Alphaproteobacteria; order Rhizobiales; family Hyphomicrobiaceae; genus ZC4RG25. The sequence goes on from JAEYYQ010000278.1 coordinate 19,414, forward strand.
CCAACGTGATGGCGCGCTGGAATATTCGTCGCGGTCTCGATACTTTGGCGGCATTAAACAAACGCTGGCCTGAACATGGCGTTGCCTTGCGAGCAAAGCTGGCTCTCGACGACAACGAACTTGCTGATTGGAAGGATGCGATTGATCGCATCGTGATCCCCCTCGACCCTGCAACCGGCATCTATGAGCAATTCACCGGATTCCATACGCTGGAGCCGATCGACTTGGACGCTTATGCCGACCGCACAGTCCCCATTGACGTCGTGATCGGCCGAGAGCGAACACACCAATCCCAGGTGGTGAAGCAAGCCGATGTGGTGGCACTGATCGGACTGCTTCCGGGAGAATTCCCGAATGGAGCGGCGGAAGCCAACTTTCGCCATTACGAGCCGCGCTGCGCACATGGCAGTTCGCTGAGTGCGGGGATGCACGCACGAGTCGCTGCGCGCCTGGGCGACAGCGACATGGCGCTGCGCTACTTGAGAGAAACTGCAGCAACCGACCTCGACCTTGATCCCAATAGTGCGGGCGGTGTTCGTATCGCAGGGCTGGGAGCGCTATGGCAAGCGGTGATACTTGGCTTCGCCGGTGTCAACATGATGGATGACATTCTCAGCCTCGAGCCGAAGCTTCCGCCGCAGTGGCGCAACCTCTCATTCCGAGTGTGTTGGCGAGGCCGGTCGGTTGCTATTCGCATAAATGAAAGAAGCTTAGAAGCAAGGCTCCTTACTGGAGACGCGATGGAGATGCGCATTGCCGGCGACTTGCGGAAACTGACGGCCGACGCCGCGCTGAACGTGGCGCTTTCTCGTTGAACGACGTCCTTTGCCTGATGATTGCCTCAAGCCGCTGCAGGCAGGAATTGAGATGGCGCAACTGTTGGCGGGGCGCGTCGAGGCGGCCTCTGCTTGAGCGAAGGTCAAACAAGAGATCCTCTGAGCGTCCTGTCATTGGGGCATCAGGGGTCAGACTGGAACGGCGGGTATCGATCATGAGAATCGCGAGATCTCGCTACCGCCAGGCCGATCTGCCATCGCTTCATAGGATGATCCGTCAAAGCGCGCTGAAGTTGAGGTGCTGGAAGGGAAATTGATCTTCCCCGCTGCGCCTTTGAAGAGAAGGTTGAGAAGCTGAAAAGCGAGCGTCCTCTATTGATCGAAAAGTCAAAAACAGGACCTCGGTCCGGATACACCTTCGACGAATTGTTTGAACACTCCCTGGGGTTTCTCGCAAGCCCTTGGAATATTTGACAATCGGGCCGCTTTGACTTGCAAAGATTGGTGCTGAGATTGGCTTTCTGCGACCATCTCACCTACTGCCGCGCGACAGGCAGTTTGAATACCGAAAAGTCCTTACGCTTCAAGGTTCTAGAGAAAATTCGCAGTGGGAAAAAAGGAGATGGTGCTGCCGGAGGGGATTGAACTCTCGACCTCTCCCTTACCAAGGGAGTGCTCTACCACTGAGCTACGGCAGCGAAGGCGAGATGATTCTCGCGAGTTGGCAACGCAGAGTCGCGTGCCAGCGGGGTTCGTCTAACGCATTGGCAACGTCCGCGCAAGCGTGGTCGGCGCTTACGGACATCCCAGTGCGTCGGCAAGGCCGGTGAAGCTGTCGGCCACGACGTCCCATTCCCCCGGCGCAGCGGCGTCAGCCTGCTTCGAAGGACCATATTCCTTCGGCCGGGCTACGAAACCGGTGCACATCCCCTCGGCGCGGGCGGCGGCTAGGTCGTAGGAGTGGGCTGCGACCAGCATAACTTTGTGCATGGGAAGGTTCAGGATGGCCGCGCTGCGCTGATAGGCTTCCGGCTGAGGCTTGTAGGCGTTGGCAATCTCTGCGCCGAGGATGACATCCCACGGCAGCTTGGCGTTCTTGGCGAGGCGCGTCATAAGCCCGACGTTGCCGTTGGAGAGCGTGCCGATGATGAACTTCTGTTTCAGACGGGTGAGCCCGGCCACGGTATCCGGCCACGGCGTGAGGCGGTGCCATGCCTTGGTGAGGTGGTCCTTGTCATCCTCGGTCACGTCAGTCAGACCGTGGCGAGAGAGCAGGATTTCCAGGTTTTCGCGGTGCAGGACATCCAGGATCGTCCACGCGCGGCGACCGGATCGGATCTGCTCCATGGCAGGCTGGTAGAGACCGCGCCATTCGTCCGCGAGGGCATCCCAGTCCAGATCGAGGCCCCTGGATTTCCCCCACGTTTCCAGCTCCCGGCTGACGCTGGAGCGCCAGTCGACAACGGTACCGAAAACGTCGAACAGCAAGGCCTCGACGTGTGTCCCGTCGTTCATGGTTCAAACCTCCACTGCCCGGTCTGGGCGCGATGGAGCAGGGCGTGGTCGGCAAGTACGCAGGCCACCATCGCTTCCCCAACAGGAACCGCACGGATGCCAACGCACGGGTCATGCCGACCCTTGGTCAGAATTTCGGTTTCGTTGCCCTGCCTATCGACTGTCCGCCGCGGTGCCAGGATCGAAGATGTGGGTTTGACGGCGAAGCGGCAGACAACCGGCTGGCCGGTGGAAATGCCCCCCAGAATGCCGCCCGCGTGGTTCGACAGGAACATCGGACGTCCGTCCGGCCCGATCCGCATTTCGTCGGCGTTTTCCTCGCCGGACAGCAGGGCTGCGGCCATGCCTTCACCGATCTCTACGCCCTTGACCGCGTTGATGCTCATCAGGGCGCTGGCGATATCCTGGTCGAGCTTCCCGTAGATGGGCGCCCCGAGGCCAGCTGGAATGCCCTCGGCAATCACCTCGATCACCGCGCCCGCCGACGAGCCGGATTTGCGCACCTGATCGAGAAAACCGGCCCAGGTTTGTACCGTGTCGTGGTCGGGGCAGAAGAACGGGTTGCTGTCGATCTCGTCCCAGTTCCAGCGGCTCCGGTCGATCTCGTGCGGTCCGATGCGGGTCAGTGCCCCGCGAATGGTAACGCCGCTGCCAAGCACCTTGCGCGCAATTGCTCCGGCGGCCACGCGCATGGCCGTTTCGCGGGCGGAGGAGCGTCCGCCGCCACGGTAATCGCGAATGCCGTATTTCTCGATGTAGGTGTAGTCCGCGTGACCGGGGCGGAATTTGTCTTTGATGTCCCCGTAGTCCTTGGAGCGCTGGTCGACATTGCGGATCACCAGCGAAATCGGGGTGCCGGTCGTCACTTGGCGTCCACTGCCATCCTGGAATACGCCGGACATGATCTCCACCTCGTCCGGCTCGCGGCGCTGGGTGGTGTAGCGGGATTGGCCGGGGCGACGGCGGTCGAGATAGACCTGGATTTCCGCTGCCTCAAGCGGAATGCCCGGCGGGCACCCGTCGACGACGCAGCCGATCGCCGGCCCGTGGCTCTCACCCCAGGTGGTGACGCGGAACAGATGACCGAACGTGTTGTGTGACATGAGATTTCGCGCCAGCCGATGAAAGATCGCGTCGGGGAAGGCTTAGCCGACAGCGGCGGACGCAGCAACCTTTGGCGGCGGCTATTTCCGGCTTACGCCTAGCCGCTGCAACCCGTTGAGAGCTTCCTCGTTATCGTCGTCCAGCTCCAGCGCCCGGCGGTAATCGGCAATCGCCAGATCGCGCTCGCCCTT
>JAEYYQ010000287.1 GCA_023428365.1 Pseudomonadota bacterium
ACCTGCCACTCCGTCGAAACACCTAGAAGATTGAGCCCATTGCGCAGGACGCCCACCGAAAGCGCCCCGATCACCGAGCCGACAATACCGCCCCGCCCCTGTTCAAATGACGTACCGCCGAGGATCACCGCAGCAATCGCATCAAACTCCAGGCCAAGACCAATGGTTGGATGGGCTGCGTCCATGCGGGCGGTCATGATGAAAGACGCAAAGGCCGCGAGCATCCCGGCGTAAACATAGACCATCACCTGAAATCGCCGGGCGGGGCTGCCCGACAAAATAAGTGCCCGCCTGTTTCCGCCGATAGCAAATGTGTAGCGGCCAAACTTAGTGTGATAGAGCAGCACATATGTCAGGACAAAGCAGGCCGCAGTCGCCCACAGCGGAACCGGCAATCCGAGAAACACGCCATCGTTGAAGAGACGCACGTAATCGGGCAATCCGGTAACGGAGTTTCCGCCTGTCAGCACCATGGCGATGGACTGCGCAATGCCGAAAGCGCCGAGCGTCACGACGAAGGGCGGCATCTCCACGTATGATATGAGCGTTCCGTTTACCGCACCGAACGTTGCGCCGATCAACAGCGCCACGAGCAGAGCTGCAATTAATGGGTAACCGGACACCACCATCAGCGCCATGACAACGCCGCACAACCCCAGCACGGGGCCAAGACTCAAGTCGATCCCCTCTGTGAGGATGACCATGGTCATACCAAACGAAACGATACAAAGCACCGCGACTTGCAAAGCGACGTTGGTGAGATTTGCGAATGAGAAAAATTCGGGAGCGGCAATCGTCAGTATGACCGACAGCAGAACCAGAAGATAGGCAGCGCCGGGAAGTCGCGACAGGAACGATATAAGCGCCGATTTCTCGACAATCTGCGAATGCACTTGCGCCGGGCTTTGGGCGGAACTCATTTCCAAACCTCCGGGTGCGAACGCATCCAATCAGCAAAGGATCGCACCCCTGCTTCGAGGCTGAGGGCAGGACGCCAGCCGGTATCATTGAAAAGACGATCGCCCGCCAAGGGTCCCCGCATTCGCGTGTGGTCGGTCCATGGAGCCGTACCCGTGCCGACGACAATATCGGCTCCGGGAACGGCTGCTCTGACGGCGTCGCCGACTTGATACGTCGAATAGTTGACCCCAGCACCGAGATGGTAGGCGTCAGAATTGAGCGTTTTGGCATCTGCAGCCGCGAGCAGCCCAGCCGCAACGTCTGACACATGCGTGAAGCTTGCGGCAAAATCGCCACCACTGGCTTCGCGCACAGGAATGCCAGAAAGCGCACATTTCAGAAAATACGGAATTGGTCCCCGCGGATTTTCGCGCTCGCGCGGGACCATAGGCTGACCGTAGACCCAGGAAATGCGAACATTGGCAGCCGGCACATCAAACTGCGATCGATACATGCTGGTGAGGAGTTCGCCGCAAAATTTCGTCGTGCTGTAGATATTCGTCGCGAACTGCTGCCGGTCCTCCAAGACGCTCTTTGTGACATCCGTCGCATTCTGAAAAACAGAACCGGTGCTCACATTAATGAAACGCTGCCACTCGCGCGTCCGTGCGTTTTCCAGTAGCGCCGCAACAGCGCCAACATTGACGCGAACCGCATTGAGCGGATCCGGGCGGCAATAAACTTCGTTGGGAATGGCCGCGGTATGGATGCAGGCATCAATGCGATGCGATTTTGCGAGCGCACCAAGAGCTTCGTCGTCCGTCAGATCGCAGCGGACCCAATGAACATTGCCCGCAATGGATTTTGCGTCGCTTTCACGAAACGTGCCGCGATATTGCGCGACAACGGTTTGTCCGCGCGCTGCAGCCTGGCGGACGAGCTCGAAGCCGACATGTCCCATCGAGCCCGTAATGAGGAGTGCCATGGTGCGCCCTCAGGTTTGTAAGATGGCGCTGGCGTGCCGAGTGCAAGTGAGGTCGCGTCGTGACGGTACAAGCATCGGTTTCCTCCGCTCCCCAAGTTTTTATATTGTGGGAGTCATTTTCTGTTTGTGAAAATTGGTCGAACCGTACCTCTCTGTCAACTTCGAAGTTTTGCGACGCGTAAGTTCGTGTGAAGGACTGCCGCGACGCGTCACTCCTTGGCCGCGAATCCGAACTCGGCGGACAGCGCTGCAGCCCGTTCGCGCACAATGCGGGACTTCTCCTGCAGCGAAGCCAACGACAGCCGCCAAACCGGCCCGGAAATGCCAATCGCTCCGATAACCTGGCCGGAGAAGTTGCGTACAGCCACCGCCAGACAGCGCACCTCGGCGTTGAACTCGCCATCGTCATAGGCGATCGCGTTCTTGCGCACGTCCTCGACCTCGCGACGAAGAAGATCGGGATCTGTGATGGTTTTGGGCGTAAACGCCACGAAAGACCGGCGCTTCAAAAAATCTTCGAACTGATGCGGCGGCATCGAAGCCAGGAGGATCTTGCCGAGTGCCGTCGAATGGGCGGGACGCACCACACCTGCGCGCTCGGCAAGCTGGAAGGCACCACGTCCCGCCGTTTTCGCCAGAACGACCACGTCATCGCCGGATCGCACGGCGAAGTGACAGCTTTCATGCGTCGCCATCGACAGCTCTTCCAGGATTGGTGTCGCGAGCATGACCATCTCGGTCTCATCGAGCGCGCTGGCAGCGAGCGTGAACAACGGGCGACCGATGCGATACGCTTTCGTCCCCGGCATTTGCCGGAGGTATCCCAACACCATCATCGTCTTTACGAGATGGAACGTCGTGCTGTTGTGAAGGCCTACCGCGCGACTGAGATCGCCCAGCTTTATTCCCTCACGATGACGGGCAACCTGCTCGAGAATTGCGAAAGCACGCTCGATCGACTGAACCCCTCCGCCACGCTCCTTGGGTGCGTCCGCGCCGCCAAGAGGATCCAGCCCCTCATCAACGGTTGGCGTCTCAGACACACTCTTGGATCGGGCCATGGCAACGTTCTCCGCCGTCAAAGATTGAATACGACAAGCCGCTCTTCAGTCATGTCGCGGATAGCATATTTCGGGCCTTCGCGGCCGATTCCGCTATCCTTCACGCCGCCGTAAGCTAGCTGATCCGTCCGCCAGGTCGAAGTGCCATTGAGGATCACGCCGCCGGTGCGAATTTCCTTCACCGCGCGCATCGCCAATGGGAGTGACTTCGTAAAGATTCCACACTGCAGGCCAAATCTGCTGTCGCTGATATGCCGGAACACATCGTCGATATCTGAAAATTTCTGGATTCCGACAACCGGACCAAAAACCTCGTCGCACGAGACTTTCATCTCACGCTTGATGTCCGCCAGCACTGTCGGAAGAACCTGCGCCCCATCGCGTTTTCCTCCCGTCATCAGCCGCGCGCCCTGACTGACAGCTTCCTTGATCCAGCTCTCAATACGAATTGCTGCCCGCTCATCAATCACAGTCCCGACGTCGGTCTGCGGATCCATCGGATCACCGGCCTTCAGCTTTTTGACCTCATCGGTCACGCGCCGAACGAACGGTTCGTAGAGACTCTCATGAACGAAGACATTCTGCACCGAGATGCAGCTTTGGCCGGCAAGGCGCATGGAATTGCGCGCGCACATCGGCGCCGCTTCCTCGACTGAAGCATCAGAAGCTACGATCACGGGACCGTCGCCGCCGAGCTCCAAGGCCACCCTCCTCAGTCCGGATGCAGCTTTGATCTCGGCGCCAACCTTCGTCGAGCCCGTAAAGGTAATGAAATCGACACGCGGATCGCGTACCAGCACCGGCCCGACGATGTCTCCATAAAGCACGTTGACCGATCCTGCCGGCGCCCCCGCGTCGACAAACATCTGCGCGAGCATGTGGACGACACCCGGCGCCTGTGGCGGTCCCTTCAGGACGATACTGTTTCCCGCGGCCAGAGCCGGCGCAATCTTGTGGCACGCGAGATTGAAGGGCGCGTTGAACGGAGTAATTCCAGCAACAACACCCACCGGAAAGCGCAGCATCATCGCGATTTTGCCGGCACCCATCTGCGAACCATCCAGCGGAACCTGCTCGCCTTCGATCCGGACAGCCTCTTCCGCCGACAATTCAATCGTATCCTGAGAACGCACAACCTCACCGCGCGCATCCTTGATGGCCTTGCCGGTTTCGCGGGTCATAACCTCGGCGATGCCATCCGCACGCTCGAGAAGGAGTGCCTTCACCCGTCTCAACAAAGCAGCACGTTCGTAGCCCGGCATCGCCGCCATAACGGTCTTTGCGGCCACGGCTGCGTTCAGCGCTGCGTCGAGATCATGCAGCGAGGAACGCGGGGCGCGCGCGACCAACACATTTCTATAAGGATCAATGACCTCGTGAGCCTCGTCGGCCGCGCGCCACTCTCCGTTGATGAGGCTCGGAATGCTCCGCACAGTAGCGTCGGCTCGCTTTGCCGTCATCGTCTCCATCCCCTAATCCATTGATCATCATTGTTATTTTTCGACGGCACGCGTGGCGCTGGTACCCATCGTCCCGAGAGCTTGGATCTCACATCGTGAAACGTCAATTCATATTTTGGGCATGAAGGCTCAACCTACCCCCATCCTCAGGACGGAGGCGGTTGCGGCGCTCTTTTTCAGAATATGGGTTGACTTCGCACAATGTGAAAAATAGTGATCGTTAAAAGCGCGTGAAAAAGCGCGGCCGCTGAACCGGGCCGAACATCGTGAGGAGACGCCGTTGACCTTCGAGAACGTCCTTGTCACGGGCGGAGCCGGCAGGCTCGGAACCTCCGTGGTCGACCGTCTGGCGGGGAAGTGTAACCTGAGCGTCCTCGATATCAAACC
>JAEYYQ010000303.1 GCA_023428365.1 Pseudomonadota bacterium
AGCTCTTTGAGCTTCGTCGTCTGCTCCTGGTAGATCTTCAGCGTCTCCTGAACCTTCGCGAGATCGAACGGCTGCTGCTCTTTCAGCATTGCACCGGGCGTCCCAGCGGCCTTCGCGATGGTCTTCATTGCGTCCTGACGCTGGCTCACGACCCCGCTTTGCGCGTAAGCAACACTCATCCCTGTCGCCAAGATCATAGCGACGGACATGGCTCTCATCATCTTTTGGCTGGCTCCTTGATGCTGGCGCTCGCGTTGGCTTCCCGTGCCCGTGGAAAGGTCAACGCGTCTAGCTCGCATTCGTCACAAAAGCCCGTCAATGCTTTACGATGTCACGATGGTTCACATGTCCGCGAGACAACTATCGGAGCCGTCTGATAATTCTGCCGCTCCATCCATACGGAACCAGTCAACGGTCCATGAGCACGCACAGTGACAGCAGACGTCCGGGCCTTGTCGAGCCCGGAAAAGACCGCGTGCTGCGGCTTCGGGATGGCCGGCGCATCAGCTATCAGGATCTTGGAGATCCGAATGGACAACCCGTCCTGGCCCTTCACGGAACTCCGGCGTCGCGGCTGATGTATGCCATTGCCGATGATGAGGCCGCCCCCCTCGGACTTCGCGTCATTGCCCCTGATCGCTGGGCCTACGGCGGCAGCGACCCGCACCCCGAACCCTCGCTGACGGCCTGGGCGGCTGATACCGCAGAAATCGCCGACCAACTGGGGCTGGCGACGTTTTCTGTTCTCGGCATCTCGGGGGGCACGCCTTACGCGGCGGGTACCGCGGCCGTACTCGGCCACCGCGTAACCGCCCTGGCCCTGGTCGTTCCGGTCGGTCCTATCGCCGGAACGGAAGCTGCATCGCAACTGAGCCTGATGCATCGGTTGGCGTTCCGGTGGGCCGGTCCGCGCCCGGCAATCATCCGTCAGACGTTCAAGCTCTATCGCTCACTTCTCAAGCGATCTCCGCGACGCGCAATTGCGATGATCGGCATGATCACCTCCCGATGCGACCGGATCCTGCTCAACACCCCGGACATCGCTGATTATCTCAGCACGACATTCAACGCCGGCCTCGAACCCGGCGTTGAAGGCGCCGTCACCGATTTGCAGATCTTTTCCAGTCGATGGAATGTGCCGCTTCACACGATAGCCGTGCCGACGCGCATATGGAGCGGCCTTCGCGACCACATCGTCCCACCGGCGGGTGTCCGCGAATTGGGTCGTGCGATTCCCGCAGCGGACATGATCGAACTGGCCGACCAAGGGCACTTCTGGATAGCGCGTGACTATCCAATCGTTCTGCAATGGCTTGCTGAAAACAGATGAAGGGGCGGCTGCCGCTGCGCGCGACTGCCTGCCCCGGTAGGAATGCTACGCAGTGGCTTTCCCGGACACCGAAAACCACCAGTCACGGAACGTGACGACCGCTACGGAAAGGCTCGTCTTCTCGACTGCGGGCTTCTGCACTTCCGCAGGACGCCACTCTCGCGCATCAGCCTTCTTCGCTGCCGGACTTGGCATTAGCAAGTCCTCGGAGTTCGCCATCGCGTACCCCGCAGCATTGGCAGCCTTGTTCAGCTTATCGATCCCCATGGAGCAGGCTCCAATTGACGCTCAACACCGCAAGAAACACGATACTGCCATCAAAGTTCCAATATGGTTATGATGAGGCACAAATATCCCACGTCAAGTCGATTTTTTCGTTATTTATGTTTGCTCACTGAGTTTTCGCAATGCACATCAACATGGTGCATTGCGAGCAATCCAAACCGCGTCGCGCACGGCAATTTCATAGTTAACTTTCACAGCCACGCTTAAGCCTCTGCAATAGCCTATCGATTGAATTTACCCCTTGAGAGCGAGCGGCCGGTAAGGCGGGATCAAAACAGAGAGATCCCACTGAGAGTTGCAGATCACCCGCACCCCTTAATCCGAATCTCTCACAAATGCGTTATGGATCGGCAGGCGCTTAGCTGAACCGAACAGGCGTTCTGTCGATGACGCAAGAATCACCCTTGCGCTCGGGTTCGGGCGGGGCGAACATGGTTGTCCTGCCGCGCTCCTCTCAACCAGGCGCGGGGCGCGCGGTGCGCTTCCCGTCGCCTGGAAAAGGAGGAAGCTCATGGGGCAAAATGCCGGCCTGAACGGCCGCTCCCCCCGGTGCATCGCACTGGTAGGTCCATACCTCAGCGGCAAGACTACTCTTCTTGAAGCCATCCTCACTCGCAGCGGCGCAATCGCCCGTCAGGGAAGCACCGCTGAGGGATCAACGGTCGGAGACGCGAGCCCTGAAGCGCGCGCCCACGGCATGAGCACCGAACTGAACGTTGCCGAAATCGAATTCCTCGGCGATCACTTCACCTTCATCGATTGCCCAGGCTCGGTCGAGTTTCAGGCCGAAAGCGCAGCTGCCCTGACAGCGTGCGATCTCGCCGTCATCGTTTGTGAACCTGACGCAAAGCGCGTCCCCGCCCTGCAACTCATCCTGAAACAGCTCGAAGATCGCGGAATTCCGCATCTCCTCTTCCTTAACAAGATCGACACATTCGACGCTCCGGTACGCGACATCCTTCCGCTCTTGCAGCCAGCCAGCAGCCGTCCCCTCGTCCTGCGGCAGATCCCAATCTGGGAGAACGGCATCGCGACCGGGTTCGTCGATCTCGCGCTCGAACGCGCCTTTGTTTATCGCGAGCATGCGCCCTCGCAAGTCGTGGAGATGCCGCAAGGCGTTCAGCAACGGGAACAGGAAGCTCGCTTCCATATGCTGGAACAGCTCGCCGACTACGACGACGAACTCATGGAACAACTGCTGTCCGACATGCAGCCGCCGCGCGACAAGGTATTCGACGATCTGGCGAAGGAATTGAGCGAAGGACTGATTTGTCCAGTTCTGCTCGGCTCAGCTGCACGCGGCAATGGCATCGTTCGGCTTCTCAAGGCCTTGCGTCACGAAGCGCCGTTCGTCGATTACACCGCCAAGCGTCTCGGCCTCAATGGCGCAAAGTCGGCAGCGTACGTGCTGAAAACATTTCACACCCAGCACGGTGGCAAGCTGTCGGTGGCGCGCGTGCTGGCCGGTGATTTGCCGGACGGCACGACAATAGTCGGCCCGCGCGGCGATGATCGGATTGCGGGTGTCTTTGCGATGGTGGGCCAGGAAACAAAAAAGCGCTCAGGCGCAAAGCCGGGCGATACCGTAGCGCTCGGGCGGCTCGAACACATCGGAACCGGGCAGACGGTCGTCGCAGATAAGGAAGCCATCGGCCAGATCGCAACTCCCCAGGCGCCGCAGCCGGTCTATGGCGTGGCGTTAGCTCTCAAGGATCGCAAGGACGAGGTGAAGCTATCCGCAGCGCTCGCGAAGCTCATCGAGGAAGATAGCTCTCTGTCCGTGGACCACAATCAAGACACGCACCAACTTGTGCTTCTCGGTCAAGGCGAAATGCACCTGCGCGTCGCACTCGAACGTCTCAACCGCAAGTATGGCGTGGCCGTCGATCGCCAGCGGCGCCTCGTCCCCTACAAAGAAACTATCCGAAAGAATGCGACCGTCCGCGGCCGGCACAAGAAGCAATCCGGCGGACACGGGCAGTTCGGAGATGTCGTTCTGGAAATCAAACCGCTTCCGCGCGGTTCGGGCTTCCAGTTCTCCGAGAGCATCACGGGTGGCGTCGTCCCACGCCAGTTCATTCCCTCCGTCGAGATCGGCGTGTCTGACTACCTGAAACAAGGGCCTCTCGGGTTTCCGGTCGTCGACGTCGCCGTCACCTTGACCGACGGCAGCTATCACACGGTCGATTCTTCGGACATGGCGTTCAGACAGGCCGGCCGGCTCGGCATGTCGGAAGGCATGCCGCAATGCAATCCCGTGCTGCTCGAACCGGTCATGTCCGTGGACATTGCTATTCCGTCCGAGGCGACAGCGAAAATCAACGGCATTATCTCGCAACGGCGCGGGCAAATTCTTGGCTTCGATAACCGCTCAGGCTGGCCAGGATGGGACGTCGTACAGGCGCAAATTCCTGAGACTGAGATGGATGACCTGATCGTCGAACTGCGCTCGGTGACGGCGGGGGTCGGCACGTTCACGTCCAAGTTCGATCACCTGACGGAGCTCACCGGCCGGCTCGCCGACCAGGTTCTGGCCAGTCACAAGGCGGCCGCCGAGTAAGTCCACTAGACGCCGGCTGGAATGGTCACGCTCCAGCCGGCGCTTTCGCAATTGCATTGCCGCACGTAAATGGCCATGTTCCGGCCATGCTGACGATTGCATCAACGCCACCGCCACATCTCACCGCCAACGAATTGCGGCAGCGAGCGCGCGAGCGTTTTTATGCATCCCCGAGCGACTCCCTTTTCGATCCCCGGACGGGCCGAAGCTGGGGTCGAAGCGATTTCGACCTCAATCCCGAGCTGCTGGTCGATTTAGCGATGATGAAACCGGCGCGCCCGGCGGCTGTTCTGGTTCCGATCGTGGCGCGCAACGAACTCACCATGCTGTTGACCGTGCGCACCGATGGACTGCCGACCCACGCCGGCCAAATCGCGTTTCCTGGCGGCAAGGTCGAAACCAGCGATTCCGGCCCCGAAGCCGCAGCCTTGCGCGAGGCCCACGAAGAGATCGGCCTAGAGGCAACTCACGTCGAACCTCTCGGATTCTTGGACAGCTACCGTTCCGGCACCGGCTTCCACATCATGCCGGTCGTCGCCCTGATCGCTCCGGAGTTCACGCTGCATCCCAATCCGGGCGAGGTTGCAGATACGTTTGAGGTTCCGCTGTCATTCCTGATGGACGAGGCGAACTATCAGCAGCATTCGCGTCCTTGGCAGGGACGCCAGCGGCACTACTACGCGATCCCTTACGGCGAACGCTACATCTGGGGCGCGACCGCCGGCATGATCAAAAACCTGCACGAAAGGCTCTTCAGCGCATGATCCGTATCGTCGTCGAGAACATGCTGCTGTTCCTTCTGCCGACGCTCATTTACGTGGCTTATGTTTTCCTGAAACGCCAGATGGATGGCAACGGCAACACGAAGAACCTTCTCGATGACGCGCCGTTGATCTGGCTGTGTGCTGCGGGCGCCGCCCTCGTCGTCATCACACTGATCTTCTTTGCCTCCACATCCGGCGGCAAGCCCGGCCAGACCTATCAGCCACCCGTTTTCCGCGACGGCAAAATCGAGCCGGGCCAAATCAAGTGAGGATGTCCCATGTCGCCGACGGACGCCCCACCACCACGCCTCGAAAACGCTGAGTGGCTGCGACGCCCGCAG
>JAEYYQ010000310.1 GCA_023428365.1 Pseudomonadota bacterium
GGGTCATAGCGATGCGACACCCGGCTGTTCGAGCGGTCGGCGGCATAAAGAAACTGCATCAGATCGTTGCTGCCGACGGAAACGAAGTCGACGGCCGGCATGAGGGCGTCGAGCTCGTAAAGCAGGCTCGGCACCTCGACCATCGCACCGATACGCAGCCGTGAAGGCGGCGGCACGCCGCGCGTTTCCAGCCACCGGACCTCGCGATCGATCAGGGCCTTCGCCGCCTCGATCTCTGAGACGACAGAAACCATCGGGATCATGATGCTGAGTTCGCGACCGTTCGCAGCGCGCAGCAGCGCCTGAATCTGTGTCCGGAACAACCCGGACCGATCCAGCGACATGCGAATAGCCCGCCAGCCGATTGCGGGGTTTTCCTCCTTCGGATGGCGCATATACGGGAGGATCTTATCGCCACCGATGTCGAGACTGCGGAATACGACCGGTTTGCCGCCCGCTTCATTCAGAATCTGGCGGTAGGTATCAGTTTGGCGATCCCGGCGCGGGAACGCGGACGCGACCATGAATTGCAGCTCGGTACGAAACAGGCCGATTCCGTGCGCTCCCGATTCCGCCAGATGCGGCATGTCAACGAGCAGCCCGGCATTGATCTGTAAAGCGACCGTGACGCCATCTTTGGTCACGGCGGGCCGGTCACGCAGTTCGCGGTATTGCTGCTGACGGCGTGCGCGGAAACGGACTTTATCCGAGTAGGCGGCCACAACCTCGCCGGACGGACGTAAGTGAATGTCACCAGACTCGGCATCGACGATAATCGGATCGCCATTGGTGACGCGCTCGATGATGCCCTTGGCCTGTCCGATAGCTGGAAGTCCCAGCGCCTTCGCGACAATGCCGACGTGACTTTGCCCGGTACCGTCCTCGATGAGGAGAGCGCGCAGTCGCGTCCGGTCGTAGTCCCGCAGTTCCGCCGGGCCCATGGTGCGAGCAACGAGTATGGTATCGGCCGGCAGCTCCAGACCTTCGCGCGCAGCCGTGGATCGCCCAGCAAGAATCCGCAGCAGGCGATCGGACAAGTCATCGAGATCGCGCAGACGCTCGCGCCAGTAGGGATCATTCTGACGCAACATGCGTGTGCGGGTGGCGTTGTGCACGCGCTCGACAGCCGCCTCAGCCGTCAGACCTTCGCGGACGGCCGCCTCCATCCGGCGTACCCAGCCGCGATCATTGGCGAACATGCGATAGGCTTCGAGAACCTCACGATGATCGCCCGCCTGCGAGAGTGATTCCGCACTCAGCAGTTCGTCCAGTCCGGTTCTCAGCGCGCTCACCGCGTTTTCGAGCCGGATCAGTTCTTGCCCGACATCTTCCGCCAGGAGCGTGGTGACGACGACGCGCGGCTCATGCAGCACGACGTGGCCCAGCGCAATTCCTTCCGAAATTGACTCGCCTTTGATCACGCCAGTCAGCGACCGGCCGATCTCAGCGGCGGCGCCCGCGCCGGCCACATCGCCGGATAGCAGATGCTCCGCAACGACCATCGCCGTCGTCAGAAGAACTTCGACATCCTCATCGGAGTACTCGCGCCGGGGGCGGTTCTGCACCGCCAGAACGCCAAGCACCGCCCCGCCGCGCAGAATCGGAACGGCGAGCATCGAGTGATAGATCTCCTCGCCCGTCTCCGGGCGATACGAGAACGCCGGATGCAATTGCGCATCGTGCTCGTTGACGGGAACGCCGAGTTCCGCGCACCGGCCAACCAGACCTTCGCCCCGCTTCATCAGCGTATTATGGACAGCTTCCTTGTTCAGGCCTTCGGTGGCGAACAGCTCCAGCGAGCCTTCCTGCCGCTTGAGATAGATCGAGCAGACTTCCGCGACCATCAGGCCGGAAATCTGGCGCACGATCTTATCGAGCCGCGACTGGCCATCGCCAGGCTCGGCCATGATTTCCCGAAGGCGCCGCATGATGACACGCAGAGCCGGTTCGGTCTGTAATGTCCGCGGATCATCTCCGCGTCGCGTCTGCATGGCGGCTGCCGCTCAGTTCATGATCTTGGGGCGGTTGGACTGGCTGCCGACGGGTGCCAATGCCCAACCCAAAACCCTATAGCACGTCGAAGCGACCCGGTGATCCAGGAACGCTGCTCAATCTTTGTCGAGGCCGTACAGCGTGTGCAAGGTGCGTACGGCAAGCTCGGCATAGTCAGAGTGGATCAGCACGCTGATCTTGATCTCGGACGTGGTGATCGCCAGGATATTAATTCCCTTTTCCGACAATGCCTTGAACATGTCGGCGGCCACGCCCGCATGGCTTCGCATGCCGACGCCGATGACCGATACCTTGACCACGTCGGCCGAACTTTTGACGTCGCTGAAGCCAGCCCCGCGAAGGACATCCAACGCTTTCGGCAGCTCCGATGCCCCGACCGTGAACGTCATGTCGGTATGTTTCCCGTCCGCTGACAGGTTCTGGACGATCATGTCGACGTTGATGTTGGCCTTGGCCAGCGGTCCAAAGACGCTTGCGGCGACACCCGGTTTGTCGGCGACCTGCATGATCGTGATCTTTGCCTCGTCCTTGGCGTAGGCAATCCCGCTAACGACTTGACTTTCCACGATCTCTTCCTCGTCGCAAACCAGTGTACCGATATCCTGCCAGTCGTTGCCGCCGCGAACCGGCTCAATCGACTCAGGCGCCGCGAAGCTCGACAGCACGCGGGTCCGCATCCCGTAGACCATTGCCAGCTCGACCGAGCGTGTCTGTAGCACCTTGGAGCCGAGCGACGCCATCTCCAGCATCTCCTCGTAGGAGACCTTCGGCATCCGCTTCGCCTGCGGAACAATCCGCGGGTCTGAGGTGTAGACGCCATCGACGTCGGTGTAGATGTCGCAGACGTCGGCCCCGAGCGCGATGGCGATCGCCACGGCGCTGGTATCGGAGCCGCCACGGCCCAGCGTCGCGATGCGCTGCCGCTCCGGCTCGATGCCCTGGAACCCCGTAATCACCGCGACCTCGCCCTGGGCAAGCCGGCGTTTGATCTCGTCCGCCCGCACTTCCATGATCCGGGCCGCACCATGCGCGTTGTCGGTCAGAATCGGGATCTGCCATCCCTGCCAGGACCGGGCTGGAACGCCGATCGATTGCAGCACGATGGCCAGCAGGCCAGCGGTTACCTGTTCGCCCGAAGCTACGATGGCGTCATATTCGCGTGCGTCGTGGAGCATGTCGGCTTCGCGCACCCAGCCCACGAGCTGATTGGTTGCACCAGCCATCGCAGAAACGACAACAGCCACCTGGTTACCGGCATCGACCTCGCGTTTGACATGGCGCGCAACGTTGCGAATGCGCTCCACGTTCGCGACGGACGTACCGCCGAATTTCATTACCAAGATTGCCATGCGTTCAACCGCTCCCGCACATCACCGCATGGGCTCCGCAGATAGCGGACGGCACACGGCAACGGACGGCATCCTCCTGTGATACATCGCGGGATTGCCCCCGATCGCGGCGTACTCATAACGATAACGTCGTAACCCCGCAACAGACCTCGCCGCTGTGCTTGACAACCCTGGCGATAGGGAGACGAAATCAAGGCATGAACAGCCCTAGCCCAACGTCCGATACCCTTGATCCCGGCGAAGTCGACCGCTTTGCGCGGCTTTCCAGCGCATGGTGGGACCCCGACGGTGAATTCCGCCCCCTTCACAAGATCGGCCCGGCACGTCTGGCATTTCTGCGGGAGCGGCTGACCCAGCATTTTGCATTGCCCGACACGGGGTTTCGGCCTCTCTCGGGCTTGAATATTCTCGATATCGGCTGCGGCGGCGGCCTGATTTCGGAGCCCCTTGCCCGGCTTGGAGCCACCGTGACGGGCATCGCCCCGGCTCCCGAGAACATCGCGACCGCCCAACAGCATGCCGAACCGCAGGGCCTCGATATTAACTATCGCGCCTGCCGGGCGGAGGATCTGGTCGAGGCCGGCGAGACCTTCGATGCGGTCGTCTGCCTCGAAGTCGTCGAGCATGTCCCGGACCCGGGCGCCTTCATCGCCACGTGCGCGCAGCTCGTGCGGCCTGGGGGATTGCTGGTTCT
>JAEYYQ010000368.1 GCA_023428365.1 Pseudomonadota bacterium
GTTCCAGCCGAAGTGATGCAGCTCGTCGCCGGTATTGGGCATCGCAACGGTGTTGATCACCTTGCTGTAGGTCCGGGATGCTGGGTTGACGTCCACGACGGATATGCCATCGGGTGTCTTGCCGGTCGGATCGAATGCCGCGACATAAGCAAGAGTTTCCGGCGGAGCTTTAGCCGCCATGCGGGGAGACGGATAGAAGGATGGATCGGGCTTCCAGGTCGCCATGCTCGCCTCTCAATCAGACCGAAAGCACCGGCCTAGCCTAAAGAGATCAACATCGACGTTTCAGCCGGCTGGATTGGAAGACCTTCAGGGCGCCGGCAATCGTCAGACTGCGCCTAAATCCGGCGCCCGGCAAGATGGTTCAGCGAAGAGCGGCAAACGCCCGCGCGCTATTTCCAGAGACCATTGTCGGTGGTCGCGACGAGATCCGGATCGTTCTGATGCTCGCGTTCGAATTTCAGGAAGTCGTAGTAGCCGCAGCGCTTTTCGACGGGAAACTGGCGGCAGACGGCGGGGCGCGCCTTATAGATCGTACAACGGCGGGTCTTGGGATCCAGGAAGCGGCAAGCGCGGCCGAAGTGCTCGTCCTTCTTGCGGCGAATGATGCGCTTATAGCCATGTGCGGAGCGGGTGAACTTCTTCTCCGCTTCCTCGAAAGTCAGCCCGAAATGCTTCGCCAACCTCTCCACGTCGTGCTTGGTCAGCACAATGACGGGATAGGTACAGCAATAAGCCGGACACTTGCTGCAGTCGTAGCCCACGAACCGCTTCGTCAGTTACCTCACGCAAGGGCACGGCTTCTAGCAGATCGCCATGTACCGCGCTACTGGCCTTGTTGCTGCAGCAGATCAACTTAATCCGGCGGACCATCTGGCCCTCGGCAATGGGCTTCCGCTTGCGGACGGCTGGCGGCTATTCTATGGGCATGCGATGCGAAAGGGGTGCAACGTCCGCCCTTCGCCCAGAAACACGCAATGTTCTCGCCCAAGGAGCCAACCGCTATGTCATCCCCCTCTCCCTTCGACCTTACGGGCCGCGTTGCGATCGTCACCGGCGGCAATGGCGGTATCGGACTGGGCATGGCCAAGGGTCTGGCTCGGGCGGGAGCGGCCATCGTCATTGCGGCACGCGACCAGAAAAAGTCGGCGGCCGCTGCCGAGGAGTTGCAGAAGATCGGCGCGCGCGTCGCCACAGTCGAAGTCGACGTCCAAGACAAGGCGTCGGTGGAGCGGATGGCGCAGGCGGCGCTCGACCGCTTCCAGCGCATCGACATCCTGCTCGCGAACGCAGGCATCAACATCCGCAAGGCACCGCAGGACTATACGCCCGAGGAGTGGCAGACAGTTCTCGACGTCAACCTGAACGGGCCGTTCTATTGCGCGCAGGCCGTGTATCCGGCGATGAAGAAACAGGGCGGCGGCAAGATCATCACCACCGGCTCGATGACCTCGATCTTCGGCGTGCCGTTCGCTCCGGCTTATTCAACGTCGAAAGGTGGCATCGTGCAGATGTCGAAGTCGCTCGCGACCGCCTGGGCGAAGGACAACATCCAGGTCAACTGCATCCTGCCGGGCTGGATCGATACTGACCTCACCAAGGCTGCACGCAAACAGGTCGAAGGTTTACATGACCGCGTGGTCGCGCGCACGCCGGCGGGCCGCTGGGGCGATCCGGAGGACTTTGCAGGCGTCGCCGTGTTCTTGTCGAGCAAGGCGTCGGACTTCATCACCGGCGTGGCGTTGCCGATCGACGGCGGTTACTCGGTACTCGGCGGATAAACCCGCAACTGATCCCCTGCCCGGCCGCCTGGACGGGCAGGACTAGATCGGCAGCCGGTCGCGCATGCGATAGTAGAGCAGCGAGGGCGCCAGGAACCACGGATTACCGGTATAGAGCGGACGCGTCTGGAAGGTCAGGCCGTCGAAGGCCGTCCGCCCCTCCTTGAGGCCGAGCACTTGCTGGCCGATGCGCATGCCGCAATAGCTCGCCATGCCGACGCCCGATCCGCAGTAGCCCATGGCGTAGTGAATGCCTTCATGCTGGCCGACGTGCATCAGCTCGTCGAAGGTATAGGCCACGGTGCCATGCCACGAATGACCGATGCGGTAGTCCGACAATTCGGGAAAGATGCGGATCAGCTCGGCGCGTAACCGCGGACCACTGACGCGCGGATCGGCCTCGTTCAGTGAGACCCGGCCCCCAAACAGGATACGGCTGCGATCCGGCGCGGCGCGATAATAGTAGATCACCTTGCGCATATCGCTGAAGCAGCGGTTACGCGGCATGACGCGGTTCATCACGTCGGCCGGAAGCGGCTCGGTGGCGATCATATAGCTGCCAATCGGGATTACCCGTCGCCGCAGCCAAGGTGTCAGGGTTCCCGTATAGCCGTTGGTCGCAACAACCACATCGCGGGTTTTGAGTGTTCCGCGCGGCGTCGTGACCTCAAACCCCTGCCCCGCTTTCTCGATTTTCGTCGCCGGACAGTGCGTTATGACCTGCGCCCCCGACTGAACAACACGGCTCAGCAACTCCTGATGATAGCGGGCTGGATCAATCCAGGCATGCTGCGGATAAACGACCCCGCCGTAATAGGCGTCCGTCCCGATTTCGGAATGCTGGTCGGCGCGCGGCACGGCATAGGCTTCCATCTCAAGCCCCTTGGGCTGGTTGGCGATGCCGCGCGCCAGCGCTTCATAGCGCGCTGGATTGTGCGCCGCCTGGAAGCGACCGACGCGCGCGAAGTCGCAATCCATTTTCTCGGCCTCGACGAACTCTCCCAGCCAGGTCAGCGAATTCTGCCCTTCCTTGAGAATGGCGAAGGCGCGGTCAGCCCCATGGCGTTTGGCGAGCGCGTCAAAGCCGGGCTTGATACTGGTGGCGATCTGGCCGCCGTTGCGGGTACTGCAGCCCCAACCGGCCTCTTCGGCATCGAGTACAACGGTCTCCCGCCCACCACGGGCGAGTTGTAACGCCGCGTTCAGGCCGGTGTAACCCGAGCCGATAACCACGACATCCGCCGCCTGCGGGAGTGCAATCTCGGGGAGCACCGGCCGCGGCGTGGGGTCCCACCAATAGGGCTCGAACTTGCAGCCATCCGCGAAAACACCCGACGTCATCTGCATTCTCCGACCTGCACCTATTCGCGACAGTCCGCCAACGTTGCATCTGCTGCCCTCAGTTGCCCCGTTGCCACACATTCTCCGCTATGGTCTGCGCATTTCAAGGCGTGTGTGAAGTTGGGGGGCGTTGATGCCGGAGACTGCTCGAGCCGCGGCGGACAACGAGACGCCCGTCAATCCTTACAGCCTGCTGGAGGCTGTCAACAACTCGAGCGATACCTCGCATACAGCATGGCTGATCTTCATCGGTCTCATGGCCTATCTGATGGTGGCGGTCGCCGGGGTTACGCACCGGGACTTACTCCTTGAAACGCCTGTCACTCTGCCGATCCTCCAGGTCAATATCCAGCTCACGCACTTTTTCCGGTTCGCGGCGATCCTGCTGGTGCTGTTTCACCTCGGGCTGATTTCACAGCTCGTGCTTCTGGCGCGCAAGACGCTGGAGTTTGACACCGCCGTCCGCGCACTCGAAGTCAGCGACCGGCGTACGCATCCGCTGCGGCTCGAATTGCACAACTTCTTCTTCGTGCAGGCCATCGCCGGTCCGCATCGCAGCAGCGTGATGAGTTTGTTCCTGCACGGCATGTCGTGGCTCACTTTGGTCGTGATCCCGGTCGTGCTGCTGCTGTTCATCCAGATTTCGTTCCTGCCCTATCACGACGTGGTCATCACCTGGACGCATCGGGTCGCGCTCAGCTTAGACATCCTGATGCTGGTGTTGATCGGCATCTTCCTGATGCGGACAGAAGCTTCGTTCTTCAAAGCATTCTGGCGCACGACCGTGCAGCACCCGATGAGCTTTACGGTCACTTCCGGCGTGCTTGCAGCGGTCGCCTTCTTCTCCTTCTTCATCGCGACGGTGCCAGGCGAGAAAATGGACCGGATCGCGCGCACGATCCTGCCGCAACCCGACAGCAACACCGATGAACGCCGCCAGCGCGTGACCATGGGCTTTGTCATGCCCTACGTTGTCGGGCAAACCGATGGCTCGCTATGGGGCATCTTCCATCGCAATCTTGTCGTAACCGATCAGGATCTGGTTGCTGGTCGCACGCCGCGCAGATCGTCAGCGGACGACGCGACCATCAGTTTGCGCGGACGCGATCTGCGCTACGCGCGCCTCGATCGCACCGATCTGCATCGCGCGGATCTGACAGGAGCGGATCTCGAAGGCGCCAGTTTCATCGGCGCGGATTTGAGTTCCACGCGTCTGCAGTGCGCCGATGTCTCCGAGCTGATCCTCAGCGAGGATCGCGACATCGCGCGTTGCGTCAACGCCCGCCGCGCCAACTTCACCCGCGCCAAACTGACCGGCGCACGGATGGCGGGTGTCGACTTGCGCCGCGCGACACTGGAGGAAGCAGACCTGCAAGGCGCCGAGCTGCCCTACGCCCTGCTGGTCGGCGCCAATTTCTCTGGCGCTCATCTGGAAAAAGCCGATATGACCGGCGGCGTCCAGATGCAGGCCGCCAACTTCCTGATCGCATCTTTGCAGGGCGCTGATCTTACCGGTGCGAACGCCCAGTTCGCCGATTTCTCAAGCGCCGGGATGCAAGCCGTCACGCTCACGCACGCATCCCTGCAAGCAGCGGTTTTGCGCGACGCTGATCTGGAAGGCGCTGATCTGCGCAATACCCGGCTCGCAGGCGCGGATCTTACCGGCGCCAAGCTACTGGCCTCCGATCTGCGCAGCGCCACCATATGGGAAACCCTGCCCCCGCCTGAGACGAGCCTCAGCCTCGCGGACCTGAGCGCGCTCGTCATCGCCCCACCGGACGCCGGGGAGCAGGCGACGCTGACGGCCATGATCAACAAGATCGAGAATTTCCGCTTACGGCAGCAAGTCAGGGATGCGCTGCAGCCAATCACCGATGAAGCCCGCAGTCGGGCCTGGGCGAACGCGAGCGAGCTGCGGGTCTGGCAGACTTATGCCACCACGCAGTCAGGACTACCCGTCGACTACGGCGTTGTCCTGACTGCACATTTGACCCGATTAATGTGCCGATCGCGCTGGTCCAATGGCGGCGTGGCGACCGGAATAGCCAAGCGCGCCCAGGCGCCTGAGTTCCGCGGTGACATGCTCGTGTTGCATGACCGTCTGAAGGCCGCCGACTGCCCGGCGTCAAAGACGGTTTCGATAAAACCGATGCAGGAACTCACGCTGGCTGTCGACAACGTGCGTGGGAACTGAGTAGCCAGAGAGCGCTTGAACTGGCAGCACCTCTGCACTAGATTGGAACATAGAGAGAACATTCCGCACTGTCGGCTGATCGAGTCGTGGACAACATCACTCGGCCACCGTTCTTGGGTAGGCTGATGCAACGTGAATCGGGCATCCAGGGCGCAGGCGGCGCCGCACCGCATCTGTCGGCGGCAGAACACAGGAGTTGAAGATGGCTGGTTCGGTGAACAAGGTGATCCTGGTCGGAAATCTCGGCAGGGATCCTGAGATCCGCCGCACGCAGGACGGGCGGCCGATTGCCAACCTCAGAATTGCCACCAGCGAGACGTGGCGTGACAAGTCGAGCGGCGAGCGCCGCGAGAAGACCGAATGGCATTCGGTCGTGGTGTTCAACGAGAACCTGTGCAAGGTCGTCGAACAGTACCTGCGCAAGGGTTCCAAGGTTTACATTGAAGGCGCGCTGCAGACCCGCAAGTGGCAGGACCAGCAGGGCCAGGACCGCTACTCGACCGAGGTTGTTCTGCAGGGCTTCAACGGCACCCTCACGATGCTCGATGGCCGCGCGGGTGCAGGTAGCGGCATGCAGGAAGGCGGACAGGCCGATTACGGCGGAGATGCTGGCTTCGGCGGCTACGACGAGCCCCCGCGCCGCAGCGGCGGCGGTGGCAGCAGTGGCGGCGGCCGGTCATCGGGCGGTGGCGGCAAGAGCTTCGACAAGCCGCTGGATGACGAGATTCCGTTCTAATTCCGCACCCGCTTAGCTGGGGCGGAGGCCGCGCAAGCTCAACATTGAGTTACGGCCTCGTGTCGCGCTGCGCGGGCCCGTAGGCTGTCGCATACGATCAACTGACCGTGGGTGCCGGTCTTCGCCGGTATGACGGGAGTTGGTTGTTCACCACCGCTTTCGTCATCCCGGCGCAGGCCGGGATCTCCGGTGGTTTCTCCCCATACGACATCGGTCGTTGCCCATCCCGTTAACAGATCGGCCCCCGCGTCCCCTCGTGCTATGGCGCAACCGCGCGCTTGGCTGCTAAATCGTGCCGCACGAATCTGCCAATCTGTTTCCAGGATCAAATTTCAGACCGCAAGCCTGTGTCCTTCTTCAACTCATCGCTCGATTGGATCGGTCATCGCCTCACGCG
>JAEYYQ010000412.1 GCA_023428365.1 Pseudomonadota bacterium
CAGGGCGAATACGTCTTCCGCAAGGAAGGCAAGAAGAAATAAGGACGGCATTCAATGTGCGCGCTCAAACTATTCGACCGGCGCAAGCGGCGTGTACGTAGCAAGCTCAAGCAGCTTGCCAGCGGTCGTCCGCGGCTTTCGGTTCATCGCTCATCGAAGCATATCTATGCGCAGGTTATCGACGACGTTCAGGGCAAGACCCTGGCCGCTGCGTCGACCATGGATAAAGACTTCAAGGGCAAGCTGAAGACGGGTGCTGATAGGGCTGCGGCTGCCGAGGTTGGCAAGCTGGTTGCCAAGCGTGCCGCCGAGGCTGGTGTCCAAGAGGTCGTGTTCGACCGCGGTGGTTTCCTGTTCCATGGCCGGATCAAGGCTCTGGCCGACGCTGCCCGCGAGGGCGGCCTGAAATTCTGACGAAAGGATAGAGATCCGTGGCACGTTTCCCGGGACGAGATCGCGGCCGCGACCGCGAGGAGCGCGACAGCGAATTCTCCGACAAGCTCGTGCACATCAATCGTGTGGCGAAAGTCGTGAAGGGCGGTAAGCGCTTTGGTTTCGCGGCGCTGGTCGTCGTCGGCGATCTCAAGGGCCGCGTTGGCTTCGGCCACGGCAAGGCCCGTGAGGTGCCGGAGGCCATCCGCAAGGCCAACGAAGCCGCTCGCCGCGGACTCGTTCGCGTGCCGCTGCGCGAGGGTCGCACGCTGCACCATGACACGGCTGGCCGTCACGGTTCGGGCCGCGTCGTACTGCGCTCGGCGCCCGCCGGTACTGGTATCATCGCTGGCGGTGCCATGCGCGCCGTGTTCGAGATGCTGGGTGTGCAGGACGTTGTCGCCAAGTCGATGGGCTCGACCAACCCGTACAACGTTGTGCGCGCGACGTTCGATGCTCTGAAGCTGCAGGAGAACCCGCGCGGTGTCGCGGCTCGCCGTGGCAAGAAGTACGGCGAGATCGTTTCGCGCCGTCGTGACGGTACGTCAGAGGCTGAGGCTGCTGCCGAGGCTTGATTTTGAATGGCGCGGACGCGAGCTGGTCTCGCGCCGGCGACCGAAGGATGAAGTGATATGGCTGACAAGTCAGGCAAGACGATTACGATCGAGCAGATCGGCAGTCCGATGCGCCGTCCCGGGCGGCAGCAGGCGACGTTGATCGGCCTCGGTCTCAACAAGCTTCACCGCCGCAGCACGCTGGAGGATACGCCTTCCGTGCGCGGCATGATCAATAAACTCCCCCATCTCGTTCGCATCGTCGACGAGAAGGCTTGAAGACCCGGAGCACGTCATGCGCCTCAACGATATCAAAGACAATCCGGGAGCCCGTAAGGTTCGTGTCCGCATCGGTCGCGGCATCGGTTCGGGTGTCGGCAAGACCGGTGGCCGTGGCGGCAAGGGCCAGACGGCGCGTTCAGGTGTCGCAATCGGCGGCTTCGAGGGTGGTCAGATGCCACTCTACCGGCGCTTGCCGAAGCGTGGCTTCAACAAGTGGCGGCAGAAGGACTTCAACGAACTCAGCCTCGGCGCGCTGCAGAAGGCGATCGACGCGGGTAAGCTGGAGGCTGGCAAGCCGGTCGACGTTGCGGCTCTTGTGTCTGCGGGCGTTCTGCGCCGTCCCAAGGACGGTGTGCGCCTCCTCGGCACTGGCGAGTTGACGGCCAAGGTTGCGATCACGGTCAATCACGCAACGGCTTCGGCCAAGGCTGCGGTCGAGAAGGCGGGCGGCAGCGTGACGGTGATTGAAGTCAAGGTGCTCGAGGCCGATGAGGCCAAGCGCGCAAAGACCGCTGCGAAAAAAGCTGCTGCCGGCAAGGGCGGCAAAAAGGGCGACGAATAGACCCGGTACAGCGCGCGCCCGACGACTTCCTGTTGCCGGGTGTGCGCGCTATCCTCGACTCGTGTGGGGCGTCGTCGACGCTGGACGACAAGAAGCAAGGCGCAGCCACCTCACGATACGCACCTCGACCACCGCGGGGCAACCCGTCAGGGCCAGGAGTGCGCGGATCTTCGGGAGAATGACTTAGATGGCATCCGCCGCCGAGCAACTGGCAGCCAATCTCAACTTCGGCTCTTTCGCCAAAGCTGAGGAACTGAAAAAGCGCATCTGGTTCACGCTGGGTGCGCTCGTCGTTTATCGACTCGGCACGTTCATCCCGATTCCTGGTGTCGACCCCGTCGCGTTCGGCCAGGCATTCCAAGCGAGCCAGACCGGCATCCTCGGCATGTTCAACATGTTTGCCGGCGGTGCGGTCGAGCGCATGGCGATCTTCGCGCTCAACATTATGCCGTACATCTCGGCCTCGATCATCATGCAGCTCATGTCGTCGATCAATCCGACGCTGGAAACGCTGAAAAAAGAGGGTGAGCAGGGCCGCAAGCAGATCAACCAGTATACCCGCTATCTCACGGTGATATTGGCGGCTTTCCAGGCTTACGGAATTGCGATCGGGTTAGAGAGCACGCGCGCCGCAAGTGGGGCGGTGGTCATCGATGCGGGCTGGTATTTCCGCCTGACCACGGTGATTACGCTGGTTGGCGGGACGATGTTCCTGATGTGGCTCGGTGAGCAGATCACCGCGCGCGGCGTCGGCAACGGTATCTCGCTGATCATTTTCGCAGGCATCGTCGCAACGCTGCCGAGTGCTCTTGCCTCGCTGTTCGAATTGGCGCGGACCGGCTCGGTATCGACCGTGATGCTGCTGGGCCTGATCGTGCTGATGCTGCTGGTTGTGGTCATCATCGTCTTCATGGAGCGGGCGCAAAGACGCATTCCGATTCAGTATCCGAAACGACAAGTCGGCAACCGCATGTTCCAGGGCGACAGCTCGCATCTGCCGCTCAAGTTGAACTCTTCGGGTGTCATTCCGCCGATCTTCGCGTCGTCGCTTCTGTTGCTGCCGATCACGGCTGCACAATTCTCAGCCGGCTCGGGCCCCGAATGGCTGAATACGCTGGTGGCGGCTCTTGGCCGTGGTCAGCCCTTGCACTTGCTGATCTACGTGGCGATGATCATTTTCTTCTGCTTCTTCTACACGGCCGTTGTCTTCAATCCGAAGGATACGGCCGACAACCTGCGGAAGTACGGCGGCTTCATTCTCGGCTATCGCCCGGGTGAGAAGACCGCCGAGTACATCGACTACGTTCTGACGCGCATTACGGTGGCCGGCGCGCTTTATCTCGCGGTCGTCTGCGTGCTGCCAGAATTTCTGATCTCGTACGCGGCTGTACCGTTCTACTTCGGTGGTACGTCCTTGCTGATCGTCGTTAGCGTGACCATGGATACCGTGGCGCAGGTGCAGAGCCATCTTCTGGCTCACCAATACGAGGGCCTCATCAAGAAGGCCAAGCTCCGGGGCGGCGCGACGAGAGGGCGGCGATGAATCTCATTCTGCTGGGCCCGCCAGGGGCGGGCAAGGGCACCCAGGCATCGGCAATCGCCGCCACCCACGGGCTCGTCCAGCTTTCGACTGGTGACATGCTGCGCGCCGCTGTGAAGGCGGGCAGCGATATCGGCAAGAAAGCCAAGTCCATCATGGATCGCGGCGGACTCGTCCCGGACGAGGTCGTCATCGGGATCGTCGACGAGCGCATTGCCCAGCCTGACTGTGCGAATGGCTTCATCCTCGATGGCTTCCCGCGCACGCTGGGTCAGGCTGCGGCGCTTGATAAGCTGCTGGCGGAACGCAGCAAGCGGTTGGATCTCGTTATCGAAATGAAAGTCGATGATGAGGCTCTCGTGGCTCGCATTGCGGGTCGTTATGCCTGCGCCAAGTGTGGCGCCGGCTATCACGACGCGTTCAAACAGCCGAAGACAGCAGGTGTGTGCGATGCGTGCGGCTCGACTGAGTTCACCCGTCGCGCGGACGACAATCCGGAGACCGTTAAGGCGCGGTTGATGGCGTACTACAAAGAGACTTCGCCCCTCGTTGGTTACTACTTCGCCAAGGGCAATCTCAAATCGATCGATGGGATGGCGCCGATTGGCGATGTCACCCGGGAGATTGAAGGGTTGCTCAGGCAGGTCGTGGCGGCTTGACGCGGGGGAAGAGGATTGACGCGGGATTGGTCGCGGGATAGAAAGACCGCGATTTGATGCCGCACCCTGGCGAGAACGGACCTGGTGTTTGATCACTGGAGGCCGCTGCTCGCCGCATTGCGCTGGAAGAACACAGGTATTCGTCGAGGCGGTTGGCGGATACCCAAAACAAACGACCGCAGGCTCGTTCTAGGAGATACACGTGGCCCGTATTGCTGGCGTTAACATCCCAACCCAGAAGCGCGTCGTCATTGCGCTGCAGTATATTCATGGGATCGGTCCGAAGTTCGCGCAGGAGATCTGCGACAAGGTCGGTATTCCGGCTGAGCGGCGCGTCAATCAGTTGACGGATGCTGAGGTTCTGCAGGTCCGCGAGAGCATCGACCGTGATTACATGGTTGAGGGCGATCTACGCCGTGACGTTGCCATGAACATCAAGCGTCTGATGGACCTCGGCTGCTATCGCGGCCTGCGCCATCGTCGTGGCCTTCCGGTCCGTGGTCAGCGCACGCATACGAATGCGCGCACCCGTAAAGGCCCCGCGAAGCCCATCGCCGGTAAGAAGAAATCCTGATCCGAGGCGATTGCCCGGTTCGTTCCACGATATCCGTTTGACATTGAGATTAGAGTTCGGGAGCCAAGCCACCCATGGCTAAAGAGCAGCAAAGCCGCACCAAGATGCGCCGCAAGGAGCGTAAGAACATCAGCTCCGGCGTTGCGCATGTGAATGCGAGCTTCAACAACACCATGATCACCATCACGGATGCGCAGGGCAACACGATTGCCTGGTCGTCGTCCGGCACGATGGGCTTTAAAGGCTCGCGCAAGTCGACGCCCTACGCCGCGCAGGTCGCTGCTGAAGATGCCGGCAAGAAGGCGATCGAGCATGGCATGAAGATCCTCGAAGTCGAGGTCTGCGGTCCGGGTTCGGGCCGTGAATCGGCGCTTCGCGCGCTGCAGTCGATTGGATTCCAGGTCACGACGATCCGTGA
>JAEYYQ010000454.1 GCA_023428365.1 Pseudomonadota bacterium
GTATCCGAATGCGGTCGTTCGGGAGAGGACGCGAACGTCAGGGAGCGCTCGCAGTTCAGTTATTGCGCACGAGACCCAATCGGTGGCGCTGCGAGTTCCGACCTTGTCGTGCGATGCCAACAAGGCGCCACCCAATTGCGGGTCGCTTTCGACGAGAAGAACGCGTGCACCACTTCGGCCTGCACTCAGGGCGGCAGCCAAGCCGGCAGGTCCGCCGCCAACCACCAATACATCGCAATGTGCATGGCTGTGCTCATATCTGTCGGGATCGGGCTCTACGGCGCTGCGGCCCATACCAGCCATTCGCCGAATGACGGCCTCATACGCCATCCACCGTCCGTGAGGCCACATAAAGGTTTTGTAATAGAAACCCGCCGGTAGCAAACGGGAGAAAAGGCCTGTAACAGCGCCGAGATCGAAACTGACAGAAGGCCAGCAGTTTTGACTAGCGGCCTCCAATCCATCGAACAGGCTGATTTCAGTAGCCTTGCTGTTGGGTTCCATCCGACCGCCGCTGCCCAGCTGCACGAGAGCGTTAGGTTCCTCGGAGCTGAGACCGAAGATGCCGCGCGGTCTGTGATACTTGAAGCTACGGCCAATCAGATGGATATCGTTAGCGAGTAACGCCGACGCGAGTGTGTCGCCGGCATAGCCCTCATATCGCCGACCATTGAACAGAAAACTGTATCGGCGTGTTCTGTCGATCGACCCACCAGCGGATGTGCGACGCGGCTGACTCATTGGGGCACGCGCAGCCCAACAGCGTCAACGCTCTCGATATTATGACTGAGCGTATCGCGGATAACTTTAATCCAGCGATCGCAGCCCAACGTATGGTGCCAATGTTCGCGATGCCCGCCGCGCGTATTATCTCTCAGATAAAGATAGGCATGCCACTCTTCGTCGGTCGCCGACTGCGGATCGCGCGGACGCTCCAGCGTCGCATCGCCGCCATACGTGAATTCGCTGTGAGGACGCTCGCCGCAGAACGGGCAGCAGATGAGCATGAATCGTGCTTCCTCTTGTCCGACATGAGTTCTAATGCAGCGCGGGATACGGACCCACGCCGCGTTCGTCGATGGTTTCGCCTCGCGCAAATCGATCGAGGTTGAAGGGCATATTGAGATCGTGCGGGCGGTCTTGAGCAATGGTATGGGCAAATACCCAACCCGAACCGGGCGTCGCCTTGAAGCCTCCGTAACACCAGCCGCCGTTGAGATAGAGTCCATCGATGGGTGTCTTGCCGATAATGGGACTTCCGTCCATCGTCATGTCCATGATCCCGGCCCAATGCCGCATGATACGCAGCCGACCGATGCATGGCAGTGCTGTGACGGCGCCGGCCGCGACGTGCGAGATCATCGGCAGGTTTCCCCGCTGGGCGTAGGAGTTGTAGCCGTCGAGGTCGCCTCCCATTACCAGTTCTCCCTTGTCGGTCTGACTGGTGTAGAAGTGTCCGGCCCCGAATGAGAGAGAGACGTGCAGCAACGGTTTAATCGGCTCCGTCACCATGGCTTGCAGCAAATGGGATTCAATCGGCAGCCGCAGTCCCGCCATGGCCGCGAGATGGCTTGTATGTCCAGCGACGGCGATGCCGACTTTATTTGCGCCAATGAAGCCGCGCGATGTGTCCACACCGGTGACGCGCCCTGCTTCAATTCGAATGCCCGTGACTTCGCAGTTCTGAATGATGTCGATGCCGCGCGCATCGGCACCGCGAGCAAAACCCCAGGCAACCGCGTCGTGGCGCGCCACACCGGCGCGAGGCTGCAGGAATGCGCCCGTGATCGGAAACCGAGCGTTCGGCGAAAAATCCAATATCGGAACCTTGCGGCGGACTTCATCGCGAGTCAGGAAAACGGCATCGGTTCCGACGACCCGCATTCCGTTGCCGCGTCGCAGCAATGCCTGCGTTTGCGGATCGAAGTGGGCCGTTATGAGCACTCCGCGCTGGCTGAACATGACATTGTAGTTCAGGTCCTCGCTGAGCTTCTCCCACAGTTTCAGCGAGAACTCGTAGAAGTGCTGGTTTTGGGGCAGAATATAATTCGAGCGAACATTGGTGGTGTTGCGGCCGGTGTTCCCGCCTCCCAGCCATCCCTTCTCCACCACGGCCACGTTTGTGATGCCGTGCTCCTTGGCCAAATAGTACGCCGTCGCCAGACCGTGACCACCCCCACCGACAATAACGACGTCGTAGGACGGCTTCGGGTCCGGGCTGCGCCATACCTGCGGCCACTTGCGGTGATATGTCAGCGCGTTGCGGGCAAGACTGAAGAACGAATAACCTCGCATGGGATTATACCAGCCTTCACTTCAACGCCTGAAACGGCGAAGAAACTGCTCGACACGTGGATTGCTGGGATGATCAAGCACCTGCTCGGCGCTCCCCTCCTCGATCACGACACCACTCTCCATGAACGTCACCTGTCCCGCCACCTCCCGTGCGAAGCTCATTTCGTGAGTAACGATGATCATCGTCATGCCCTCGATCGTGAGTTGGCGGATGACCTCCAACACTTCGCCGACCAACTCGGGATCTAGCGCGGACGTGACCTCGTCGAATAGGACCACTTCTGGAGCCATGGCGAGAGCGCGGGCAATCGCAACGCGCTGCGCTTGGCCACCGGAGAGATGGCGCGGATAGACATCACGCTTATCGGCCAGACCGACCTTCGCCAGTAGGGCCTCCGCAATATCGCGGGCTTCGCCTGCGGTCGCCTTCTTAACGGTGCGAGGACCTTCCATCACATTTGCCAAGACCGTCATGTGAGGAAATAGATGAAACTGCTGAAAAACCATCCCAACGCGAGCGCGATAGCGCGCTTGCTCAAGAGTTGACATAGGCTTGCCACCAGCTCCGAACGTCAAGCTGATCTCACCTACACGGATTGCACCTCGCGTCGGCTCCTCAAGAAGATTGATGCAGCGCAGGAGCGTGGATTTCCCGCAACCGCTCGGGCCAATGATGAAGCGCACTTCTCCGCGCTGGACCTCCAGCGAAGCCCCGCACACCGCATGGACCTGACCGTAGGATTTGTGAACGTCTTCAACGAGAACCATCGGCGCGCTACTATTGTCAGATATCATCACGCCGCTCCAGCTGCTTAGCCAATTTCTGAAGCGGATAAAGAATGACAAGATAAATGATAGCCAGGACGGTGTAGACTTCCAGCGGTCGGAAGGTTTCGGAAACGAAAATTTGCGCCGTGTACATAAGATCTGGAACGGCTACAACCGATAGCAAAGACGTGTTTTTCAATTGAAGAACCGACTGATTGACAAACGGCGGGATCATGCGTCTCGTCGCTTGTGGCAGTACGATGCGATGCATCACCTGCCAAGGCAGCATTCCAAGCGCCTTCGCGGCCTGCCACTGGCCTTTGTCGATGGACATAATGCCAGCCCGGAAAATCTCGGCGGAGAAGGCCCCCATGTAGAAACTGAGGCCCATTCCAGCGGCCAGCCAAGCGGGAATGGAAACGTTAATGGCAACCGGCAGCGCGTAATAGAACCAGATGATCTGGATCAACAAAGGCGTGCAACGGAAGACTTGAACAAATCCCCCTGCGGGCAATCGCAGGATCAGGAATTTGCTCATCAGCATCATGCCCAGCGCAACGCCAATGACAAGACCTACAGCAATCGTAGCTGCCGCGTAACCAAGCGTTATAGTTAGAGCGTGAAGCCAAAGTTGGGGATGGAGGAATGCAGCGCCGAAGTCCCACTCGTATCGGTTCATCTGGATGCCCCCCGCGTCTAGTGCGCGGGTATTAGGTCTAACCCAGGGTCGGACCACATATCAGGTCGGGCCATCCTATCCGCGTCCGACGAAAGATATCTGCCCAGCACCAAACAACCCTCCCAAATTGGCTGAAAAAGCATGTCGTCGGGCGTGTTTCCTGTCAAGACGTTTATCTCTTTAGAGGAAAACCTATCATCTAATCGTGGATTGGCGTATTGGTGCCGCCCCATCCACTTCATGTTGACGCTATGACTAAGAAACAGACGTCTCACAACACTGCGCGGACCAAGCTGCGAACTCCGAATGCGCTGTCCGACGACGCCAGCCTCGAAACGGCACTCGGCCAGGTCGTTCGGGAATTTCGTACCCGTGCAGGGTTGGGGATTGCCGAACTTGCCAAACGCGCAAACCTGTCGCCAGGCATGGTCTCAAAAATCGAGAATGGCGCGATATCGCCATCGCTCTCGAGCATTCGTTCTCTCGCGCGTGCCCTGCAAGTTCCCGTCACCTCATTGTTTCGCGAGTTCGATGAAGTCACCGATGCGACGTTCGTGCGCGCCGGTGAAGGTGCCTTGGTCCAGAGAGCAGGACAGAACATCCAGCATGAGTATCGCGTTCTCGGCCAGACAACAGCAAAGGGCATCGCTGTCGAAC
Source organism: Pseudomonadota bacterium (assembly GCA_023428365.1). Classification (GTDB taxonomy): domain Bacteria; phylum Pseudomonadota; class Alphaproteobacteria; order Rhizobiales; family Hyphomicrobiaceae; genus ZC4RG25. The sequence continues at coordinate 4,400 of JAEYYQ010000454.1, forward strand.
CGTACCTGATGAGCTTCAATGGGACATCACGCGTTGTCCCGTTTCTGCATCGCGTTGGAACGCAGTTCATATACGTGCTGGAAGGTCAGCTCGTTTATCGACATGGCACATCAACGTACCTGATGTCTGAGGGCGACTCGTTGCTGTTTCAAGCTTCAGTTCCCCACGGACCGGAAAGCATTTTGCGCTCCCCGGTCCGCTATCTGTCGGTCCTCAGCTTCCTCGGTGGTATGGGCGGGTAAGCCAAGTGCGCACCTACGATGCTTTAGAACTGCACTTCCGGGGGGATAGTATCCGGATTTATCCCGATGCTTTCCATCGCGGAAGTCAGCCATGAGCTGATGTTTCCATTCGCCCGGTTATATTCAGACCATTTCTGCAGGAATTTTTGGAAACGCCCATCGTCCAGGCGGACGCCGGCGTAGCTCGGGAGGGCGTACTGCGGCGTCATCAGGCGAACCTCGCCAAGGCGCGGATTTTTCTGCCTTGCGCCCAGCGATCCCATGATTCCGTCAATATAACGATCAACGCGGCCCGACATGAGAGCGAGCACGCAGTCGTCGGCTTGCGGCAATGCGGTCATTGTTGACTTCGGCGCGAAGCGCTTGATCTGCTGCTCGGAGCTGTTACCAACGGCGTAGCAGACCCTGATGGAAGGGTCGTTCAAGTCGCTCCAACGATCTCCCTTAGCAACGAAGCCGTCTCTGTCAATTGCACCAAATCCCAGCGTATAGAGCGGCCCGGCGAAGTCGATAGCGAGTGCTCTCTCGGGCGTCGCATTGAATCCGAAGAATGCATGGCACTTGCCGCTTTGGAGATCGAGAACGACTGTTTTAAAACTCGTCTCGATGAACGTCGGCTCGGCGCGTAGACTCTTTGCAACGTCCTTTGCCATTTCGACTGCAAAACCACTCCAATTTCCGGCTGCATCCTTTGATGAATATGGCTGATAAGCTGGGACGACACAGGCAATCAACTTCTTAGTTGATTGGATTTGCTGCCACGCGCTTTCAGGATCTGCAGCGCTCACGGACATCGGTGATAACGCGCTGGCTGCGAAACATATGGCTAGCATCTTTATCCGCATTGCAGTCCCTCCGGTAAACAGGCGGCGGTATGCCACCGTGACGAACAATACGTCCTCGGCGCGTCAGGACGGCTACTGAGCGCCGTGCACACATTTTTCATTGACACAAACCTCGCACGCAGCTGAAATTCTTGTCAAGACGGATGTTTCCTGTGAAGAATAACTGCAAATTCGGGGGTATCGCCGATCATGCGGCTTTGCACGCGCGGGTTAGCGGAAGCCCGCAGTCGAAACATAAATTGGCTGGCAGGGCGGAAGCATGAAGAAAGATTTTCTATTTTATTTTGAGGGCAAACCGATTGCAGCGCGCCCAGGACAGAGCGTCGCTGCTGCACTCATGGCTGCGGGTCAACGTTGCCTTCGATACGACGAGGCCGGTAATCCCAAGGGAGCGGTCTGCGGCATCGGAGTATGCTGGGAGTGTCGATGCAGCATCAACGGACTGCCGGACAGACGGGCCTGCATAACGCCGGTTGAACCCGGAATGGTTGTACGGCGTCAGCGGGGGGTCGATCCGTGTCGAGATCTGTAGTCGTCATTGGGGCAGGTCCTGCCGGTCTCGCCGCCGCGATGGAGGCTTCGTCACGCGGATGTCGCGTCACACTGCTCGACGAGGCCCGCCTTCCAGGCGGACAGGTTTATCGCCAAGCCGATAAGACTCTTTCCGGCCAAGACTATGCAGAGGCATCAGAGCTGCACCGTAAGCATCGGCTGCTTGAGCGATTTGCCGGAGCGACCGAACGCCTGCGGTATCGCCCGGGATGTGCCGTCTACGCGATGTTCCAAAACCGTGAAGTGCATTTCGTCGATGGAGCTCATACCGAAGTGATACAGCCAGATGCAGTAATTCTGGCAACCGGTGTCCGCGAGATTGCAATTCCATTTCCCGGCTGGACCCTACCCGGCGTCATGTACGCAGGTGGCGCACAGTCAATTCTCAAATCGCAGCGCGTATTGCCCGGAAAAAGAGCTGTCGTCGCTGGCTGTGGGCCTTTGCCTGTTGTGGTCGCTGCGCAGCTTCTGCGCGCCGGCGGCGAGGTTGCCGCGCTAGCCAGCTTGCATGCACCGGCGTCCATGCTTGCATATTTGTCATCAGCGTGGCACGGCCGGGACATCGTGGCGGAAGGGGCAAGATATGCCTGGACCCTACTGCGGGCCCGCGTTCCGCGCCTGACCGGTTATGTGCCGGTGCGCGCTTTAGGAAACGATACGGTGGAACGCGTCGTTCTGGCGCGCGCGGATGCCGAGGGACACCTTCTTCCTGGCACGGAACAAGAGATTGAGTGCGATCTGTTAGCGGTCAACTATGGTTTTGCGGCCAACAGTGAACTTGCCGCTATCGCGGGTGTAGCCATGCGACGAGATCCCATCAGTGGCTGGGTACCAATCGCCGATAGCTTCGGCCGGACATCGATCCCGGGGGTGTTCGTGGCTGGTGACGGTGCCGGATTGCGGGGCGCTCTCATTGCAGAAAGCGAAGGTAGCATCGTCGGCGCTGCTGCCGCCCGGCCGGATCAAATCACTGAGCTTGCTAAGGATCCCGATCTGGCTTCCGCTCTCACCCGCAGGCGGCGCTATGAGAAATTTCTACCGGCGGTGCGGCGCAGTCTCCACGTGCCGCTACAGCTCTGGTCGATCGCAACAGGGGAGACGACCGTCTGTCGTTGCGAGAACGTCCGCGTTTCCGAAGTGCTGGATGTTTTGAAGGACGGACATACGTCTTTGAATGCCGTGAAGCGAAATGTACGTGCCGGGATGGGCTGGTGCGGAGGTCGAACCTGCCTCAATGCCGTGTCCGCCCTCGCCCAACTTCACGCCGACGCGACAGCTGGAGACATGATGACGCCGCGCCCGATGGCCCGCCCGGTGCCCTTCTCTGCCCTAGCCAACCAACAACGAGCAGACACTCAATGAGGAACCTGACAGCCGACGTTCTCATTATCGGTGCTGGCGCCTATGGCCTGTCGTGCGCCTGGTGGATGGCTAAGCGGAGGACGGGGGCGAAGATCGTGGTGGTCGACGCCGGTGAATTCGCGAGCGGCGCGTCCGGTCGCAACGGTGCCGGATTTCGAATGCAGTGGGGCCTCGACCTCAACATTCGACTTTGCCAGGAAAGCACATCATTCTTTGAAAATGCCGCCGAGCACCTCGACTATCCGCGCGGCGTAGACTTGAAGCAGGATGGTTACCTCGTCCTTGCGCATAGCGAGAAGACGCTGAAGCATCTGCAAAGTGCGATCGATACCCAGCATCGCTTCGGAGTACCTAGCGAGCTTCTCAATGCGGACGATTGCATCCGAATGGTGCCTGCCCTCGGCCGCAATCGGCTGATGGGCGGAACGTTCTGTAACAAGGATGGCAGCATCTCACCGTTCCGCTGGCTCGATGCGCTACTGAAGGCTTGCAAACGCGAAAAGGTGGACGTGCACTACGGCACGAGGGTCGAGAAAATCGACAGAGTTGGCGCGGGCTTCCAGGTATCAATCCCGGATGGAATGATCGCGGCCGACAAGGTGCTCCTCTGCACCGATTGGGATGCACCGCATCTTCTTGCGAGTGTCGGCGTCGAACTCCCGGTCGTCAGTTTACCGAAAGAAGCCATCGTCACGGCACCCTGTACGCCGCGCGTTAAGCCGATCCTGATTTCATTGGAACATCATATATCGGTCAACCAGATCGATCGCGGCTCGATCATCTTTGTTGTATCGAGGGCGCGAGATGGTCACGATATTTCTTCGACGTCGGATTTCATTGGCTTTGCCGCGCCCAAGATCATCGATCTTCTGCCGGGTGTAGCCGACGTTGCCATGCTGCGAACTTGGGGAGGCGTATCGAGCATCACACCTGACATGCAGCCGATACTCGGCGAGACAGAGGTTCAAGGACTTTACGTTGCCGTGTCGTCGTTTCGTGGCCTCATGACCTCTCCAGCTGTGGGGCGGATTTTATCCGCCTTGATCATGGACAATGATACGAACGATCCGGTTCTTGCCAAGCTGGGCCCGCGTCGTTTCCAGACAGGCGATCTGGTCGTGGAGCCACTGCTGAACCAGGCTTAGGCTTGGCCTAGTGCTTCTACGGCAGCTCCAAGGAGTTAGCATGGTACGCAGGCACCGGGTCGGCGGCTTGCTGACCTAATCGCTATTGCGGAGCGGCCCGATAAAACCGTCGAACAAACCGAGCCGGAGTAAGATCTCGCGGTTTTCGCCGTTAAGACGCACATCAACGACCGCCGCATTCGGGACGGATTTCCCTTTCTGCGGCGGTAGGGTTAAGCCAAACCGGCTCGGTCAGTTTTATGCCATCAGGCCTTGTTGATGGAGCTGACGGCTAGTGTCGTGAGTTTGGCGTTGGCGGCCTTCTCCTGATCCAGGATGGCGCTGAGCATGTCGTGGGCTTCGTGCTCGCCGAGCGCTTTGGCCCATTCACGTAGGGTGCCGTAGCGCGCAATTTCGTAATGCTCGATGGCTTGGCAACAGCCAATGATAGTGGCGTGGCGTGCGACCGTACCTTTGGCATCTTCGATAACGCCTTCGCACTCCTTAATCAGACCCTCGATGGCATCACACTTCTCGCCCTTGGCTTCTTCTCCGATAGATTTGAACACTTTCTTGAGGGTACTGATCTGTTCCTTGGTCTCGGCCAAATGCTCTTGCAGTCCTTTCTTGAGTTCAGCATTGCTGGTGGCTTCGATAACTTTGGGCAAGGCTTTGGATATGGCATTCTCGGCGTAGTAGACATCCTGCAGAGTGTGCACCATCGCGTCCTTGAGCGTCTTCATGTTTGCCTCTGGAAAAATATGATTGAGCCAATTAAGGGACGAACCCCTCCCGGATAAGACGCAAACGGGCTGTACTCTGTTCCTTCGAGGTACGACGGCGGGTTTCGGAGGAACGGCGGCGCCGGTGGTTGTTAGACCCGCGCATCGTCAATTTACAGCCCAACGACGGAATTGCGGGCGAGTTTGGAAGCCGCGGAATAGCGATCATCAGCAGGGCTGCGAGTGTGATCGCGGCGAGCGAGCCGACCAAGAACAAAGTCCAGTTTGTCGGCCGGATAGTCCAGCGCGATGATGACAGCGTGCTAATATTACTTACGGAGAATAAGAACCGTTCACTCAGTGATAGGT
>JAEYYQ010000488.1 GCA_023428365.1 Pseudomonadota bacterium
GTGGTGATGGGCAGTTGCACGGCCGGCGGCGCTTACGTTCCCGCCATGTCCGACGAGAGCATCATCGTCCGCCGTCAGGGCACCATCTTTCTGGGTGGCCCGCCTCTGGTGAAAGCCGCGACGGGGGAAACGGTCAGTGCGGAGGATCTGGGCGGTGCCGAAGTTCACACGCGCTTGTCGGGCGTTGCCGATCACTACGCGCACGACGATGCGCACGCGCTGGAAATCGCTCGCAGCATCGTCGCCAATCTGAACACTACTCGAACCAGCGATGTCGTCGTCGCGGCATCGAAGCCGCCTGCCTATCCTATCGAAGACATCAATGGCTGCGTTCCCGCCTCGCTGATGACCCAGTACGACGCACGCGAAGTGATCGCACGCCTCGTCGACGGATCGGAGCTGGATGAGTTCAAAGCGCTTTACGGGACAACGCTCGTCACAGGCTTCGCGAGGATCGAAGGGCTTCCCGTCGCTATCCTTGCCAACAATGGCATCCTGTATTCGGAGACGGCACAGAAAGCGGCGCATTTCATCGAACTGGCCTGCCAGCGGCGCATTCCCCTGCTGTTTCTACAAAACATCACCGGCTTCATGGTCGGCCGTGAAGCCGAGGCTGGCGGCATCGCGCGTCACGGCGCCAAGATGGTCACCGCCGTTGCGAGCGCAAATGTGCCGAAAATCACCGTCGTGATTGGCGGTAGTTACGGCGCTGGAAACTATGCGATGTGCGGACGCGCCTATGGACCGCGCTTTCTATTCATGTGGCCGAATGCACGCATCTCGGTGATGGGTGGCCCGCAGGCAGCCTCAGTACTGGCGACCGTCCGCCGGGAGAATATCGAAGCGGAAGGGAAATCCTGGAGCGCTGAAGACGAAACAGCGTTCAAAGCTCCAATCCAAGAGCAATATGAGCGCGAAGGTCACCCCTATTACGCAACCGCGCGGCTTTGGGACGACGGCATCATCGCACCTCATGAGACACGCCGTGTCCTCGCATTGAGCTTGTCCGCATGTCTGAATGCGCCGATTCCGCCAACGCGCTTTGGTGTTTTCCGGATGTGAGCACGACGTGCCTCAACTTTATCTACGTGCACGCCAGATCAGCATACTGAGGATAATTCGCCACATGTCACAAACTTGATACGTCCCCCTCGCGACACGCGTGCAAGAATCTCCCACACTTCGACTTGGCGGCCCAGACAGGCCGCTCGGCGGCTCGGTCGTCGGCCGCTGAAAAGCAGACTGGTTCAGGGAGGGAATTCGTCGAACTCACATTCGAGGATTCCACCATGTCGATCAGATGGCTGTCATTATCTCTCATACTTGCCGCGATGCCGGCATCCGCGCACGATTGGTATCCATGGGATTGCTGCTCCGGCTTTGATTGTGCGCCTGTAGACCGCGCGGAACTGTTGCCTGGTTCCGAATTGCTGGTCACGTCAAAACACGGGACAGCGCTCGTTCCTGCAACCTTCCCCAAACGCGACTCTCAGGACAATCGGATGCACATCTGCATGCGCCAGGGAGAGAGCGGCATGAGGCCCATTTGCATCTTCCTACCGCCATCGACCTGATTCAGACGCCAAAACCGCGTTAAGCGATGCGCTTCCGGGATCAACCCCTTTGGATGTTGGTCGCCAGCATCGCGCGCCGGCTTTCATCGCGCATCGCACGCGGCGGGCATCCGAACCAGCTGCGCGCGGCACGCGTGAACGCGCTCTGCTCGGAGAAGCCCAGCAAAAAAGCGATCTCGGTCAACGAGAGATCGGTGTCGCGCAAATAGCGGACCGCCAGAGCGCGTCGCGTTTCGCTCAGTACCCGCTCGAATGTCGTGCCCTGCTGACCAAGCCGGTTTTGCAGAGCACGAGGTGAGATGCGCAGCCGCCGCGCAATATGTTCCAGCAATGGTGGCTCGGAGTTCAGCGACTCGGCAATGGCCCGCGTCGTCCGCATCACGAGATCGGGACGTGAAGTCAATTCTCTGAGTTTTGCTTCCCCCGCATCCCTCAAGATACTGAAAAGCCGGGGGTCCGCATCTTCAAGGCGGCGAACAAGGGTGCGGCTATCGAATGTAACGCGATATCGGCGGGCATTGAACACTGTTCGTGGGCCAAGGATGCGATTCACAGCCGACGTGCATGGAGGCCCACGATGTTCAATTTCCACCGATTGGGGGTACCAGTCTCCTCCGCTCATTTGTCTCAAGCGCGAGACAAGTGTCGTCATCATGAAGCTGACGAGCTGTGTATGCGGTGCCGTGAGATGTTCCGGCAATCGCCAGCTCAATGCGAGCGAATCGACCTCTTCGCTCAGCTCAACGGTGATGGGGTGCAGTAACAGGCTGGCGAACGACTGAACAACCTGAAGAGCCTCGCGAACCGTGGTGGCGTGCAGAACAAGGTAACCGAGCACTCCCGCACCGCCTCGCGGATAAACCTCCGCAAAAGCTATCCCCAAACACGGATCGCCCGCTCGTTCTGCTGCAACTTCCATGAGGCGAGCCACGGACTCGAACGGCAGTCTGAGCTCGGGATTATCGACGTCATGGTCGTGCAATCCCACCTCGGCCAACACGTCGTCGTAGTCGACCCCGCGCGACCGCAACAGCTCCCGGAACCCCGTGAGCACACTCCCCAGAATCGTGACTTCATTAGCCGCCGCCATGGGACACATATTGTTCAGGCAACTTCAGAAACCAATGGCACTAATCGCCGCTATCGAGTGTGGAAAACGTTAACATGAGAGAGTCCTGGGTCAAGTCGCGACCAACAGAACGCCTTAATTACAGACAAAACTCAGCAGCGTGACGGTCTCGGTAAGGACGAAGGCCTGTTGCGCTGTTTTCGCAGACCTTCTGGAGCTAATAATGAAATCTTCTTCGCGCGACCACGCCCTGATGAATTCGGCCCTTCACCTTCTCCATCGTGCAGGGCAGCGCGCCGACGAACTGTTTTCCGCGACGATGGGCGAGAATGACCTCACACCACGTCAGTTTGCCGTCCTGAAGTCCGTCGCCAAGTCTGAGGATCTCAGTCAGACGGCACTCGTTCAGGAGACCGGCATCGACCGTTCAACACTGGCCGACATCGTACGCCGCCTCATCAAGAAGGGACTGCTTCAGCGCAAGCGGACCTCGCACGACGCGCGCATGTATGCAGTTCGCCTGACCGCCGGCGGCCGCGAGTTGCTGCGCGCGGCTGAGCCCGCCGTGAAAAACACCGAAGAGCAGTTGCTTGCGGTTCTGCCGGTTCGCCAGCGCTCGGCGATGATCGACGCGCTCAGCACGATCGTGACGGCGCTCGAGCCGGCCAACATGACGGAGCTGGAAGAGGTTCCGCCGCCGCGCAAATCCCGGCGCTAAACGACCGATCGCAACCGCGACACTCTGATCAAGGAAGCGGCCTCTGCAGACAATGCAGAGGCCGCTTTGTTATCAGCGGCGCATCTTGGAAAGGAACGGCCCAAGCACATCCGAGTAATCGTCGGTCCACGCACGCAGCGATGTTTGCTCGAATTCGACGGCCTCCGGTCGATTTCGGAAGCCATCGATCACCGTCGCGTCCTTAGAGAAGATCGCAACCGTCGAGGTCGTGCTCGCGTAGCTGCCATCGGCCTCATCGTCGGACAGGATCAGGCCGGAGAACTCGGGCACCAGCGGCAAGGTTGCCGCCAGTACGGAATCGAGATCGAGGTAGCGATTCGAAATGTGAAGCAACACGATGCCATCGGGCTTCAGCTTCGACGCATATAGCTTCAACGCCTCCGCCGTCATCAGATGCACCGGCACGGCATCAGAGGTGAATGCGTCTACGATAATCAGGTCAAAACTCTCCGACTCTTCGCGGCCGATGGTCAGCCGCGCGTCGCCCAACACGATGTCCGGCTCTGTCTGGCAGTGATAGAGAAAGCTGAAACTTTCGGGGCTACGCGCGATCTTCACGACCAGCGGATCGATCTCGAAAAAGCGCCAGCGTTCCCCTTCGGCGGCATAACAGGCCAGCGAACCGGCGCCTAAGCCAATCACGCCGTAACGACCGTGTCGTCCCTGAGCGGACAACCTTTCCCGAACCTGGGCAACCGTTATCGCCATCGGACTTTTGGGGTGGTAGTAGGTCCCGGGTGTCGGATCGTCGAGGACAGCGCCTTCGTCGTCCCGGACCCTCTGCGCACCGTGCAGCGTCGTGCCGTGCGTGAGAATGTTGTAATCGCCATCGTACGACTTCATGACACGATAGACGCCGAAATAACTGCGCATCGCATCACCACGCTTCACGGTCGAGGGAAGCGTCACAACTGCCAGAAACATCAGCAGCGCGAGAACGAGCTGTCGCTGCGGTTGCAGCATGAAAGCTATGACTAAAATCGCGAAGGCGAGTGAGATCAGAGCGGCATTGCCCCAATCGACCACGATCGTGCGTGGCCCGGACAGCAGCCAGTCAATGGTCCCGTCGGACGTTCTGCCAATTAGCCAATCGCCAAGCCACGGAGTCCAGTAGATCGCCAGCACGCCTGCGGCAGAAATCAGCCAAAGCCGCAGCAGTTCCTGGAGCCCCTCGGAGTCCAGACGTACCCAGGATGCGGGAACAGGAATCCGCAAAGTCCTGAGGACGCTCGTCACTGCCTGACCCAGCAACTGGAATACGCGCGCGGCACCCGGACGGCACGCCATCGTCAGCGCGACCAGCAACGGATACTCGAACACCTCCGAGAACAACTGCGGCGCAATCAACGCGGCGAACAGACCACCGAGCACACCACCTAACGAGAGCCACAGATAGAATTCCGTGAGGAAACGCGGTGCCGGGCGCAGATCATACAGATAGCGGTGCGCGATCAGTGCCGATGTAAAGAACACGGCAACACCTGTCGCACTCGAAATCACCCACCCGTCATGCTTGGTCTGGGAGAGTTGCAGCAAAGCGACCAGAACCGTCGCGAGATGCACGATCAGCAGGACGCGCGTCGGGATGAGCGCACGCTCGCGGAACACGATGACGAATGTCAGCAGGTAAAGCGCCAGTGGCACAACCCACAGCAGCGGTGCGGACGCGACATCGGTCGTGACGTGCGTGGTGAACGCCGTCAACAAGGCAGACGGCACCATCGCCAGACCGACCCAACCGAACCGGCGCGCCCAGGAGGGCCTTTCGTCCGCCGAGCCTTCCGCCTGCACCGCCGTTGGCGCGGATCCATGCGAGCGGCGGTAAAGCGCCCAGGAGCATATGGCGATCGCGCCCATCAGCACGACGAAGCCGCCGCTCCAGACTTGCGCCAGCGCCCGCGCACCCAATGCCGGCTCCAGCACGAACGGATACCCAAGCAGTGCGATCAGGCTGCCGAGATTGCTGGCCGCATAGAGGAAGTACGGATCTCGCCCATCCGGATGCCCGGTCGCAGCAAACCACGCCTGCAGCATCGGCGCATTGGCCGACACCGCGAGAAATGGCAAGCCCACAGCGATGGAAAACAACGCGAGCTGCCAGAAATAGGGATCTCCGGTTGGCGGCGGCTCCGTCCAATTCGCTGGCAGCCCGATCGGCAAAGCGAGCAGCGCCAGCCCGCAAACCGCAAGATGGCAGATGCCGACGAACCGCGCCGGCACGTACTGGTTGACGAGATGCGCGTAGCAGTAACCGGCCAGCAATGCGCCCTGAAAGAAGCACATCGCCACTGCCCATACCGACGGCGAGCCACCGAGATCCGGCAGCACCATCTTGGCGAATAGGGGCTGAATCGAGAAGAGCAGTAGCGCCGAGAGAAACGTCGTGGCCGTGAATACGGCGACAAGACCGAATCCGGCTGGCCGAACCCCACTCGGGGCGGCCGGTCGAAAACCATCGCCGTCCATCGTCACTCCTGTAACAGTCCGCCGTGAGAGGCCGC
>JAEYYQ010000051.1 GCA_023428365.1 Pseudomonadota bacterium
GCCGCCGCTGGCCATCTTGATCGAACCCGCAAGCTGCTCGTCATCGCAGACCACAACAATCTTCGCGATGTCCTCATCACTCAGATGGACCAGTTCGTCGCAAATGTGGTGCCGCTCTTCGATGGCCCAGCCGAGCAACTTCGGATCACAAAAGGCAAAGTCAGGATCTTGATCATCCGTCACCCCATGGAGAGGAGGCGCGTGCCGCGACAGCGGCGGGCGTTCCCCGTTGTGTGTATTGTTTTCTCCCATAGGGAGTACGTCTTGGGGCTTAGTGTGTGAGTGCCCTGCCGCACCGTGCCCTGGAAAACCGTCCCCTTGAGATCCGATCGGCGACTGCTGTGCGCTATCCCACGGCATCAACCAGTAACGAATACCGGTGATGGTGCCGTCGGCGGCACGATCCCGGCGTCGTTCGATCAGCCCCGCCCGGCAGAGCTCTGCGAGGGCGTTGCCGCTCGTGGATTGAGACCATCCAAATCGCTCAGCCACCTCGCGCTTTTAGATCGGTCCCTTGCCGGTTCCGGCACGCACGTAAAGAATGGCGGCCAACGCATTCAATGAAAGGCGACCATCGAACCACGTCCGGCGCACGATCCAGGCCGACTGATCGACGAGGCTGCAGAACGGGAGCGTGAGCTTATCGACGGCATAGCCGAAGCGGCCGGAGCGCCGCGGAGACTGCTGGCGTTGCAAATAACCTACCTGTTGAGCCTGGCGCAGAGCGGCCTCAATGACATCACGCCCCAAACCCTTGCCGCGCACAATGCGCTGACGTCGCAACGCTGTGGCGTTTAATCCGAAGGCGGCCGTGGTGTTAGCAAAGGTCGTGCGATAAGCCAGCAGGACCAGCGCTGCAGGCCCGAGGCGTACATCACGAGCCACGGAGTTGGGTAAGATTCCGAAAGCGCGGTCGTGCGGCTTGGCAATTTCAGCCGGCAACGGAATGATTGGCTGTATCATGGCGCAGAACCGTGTTGCCTCGGTAGCCGCCGATCTGTCTCGGACATCACGCACCGCGGTCGCAAGGGGGGGGCATTGCGCGCAGCGGATCTGGTTTGGCCGGCCAATTGAACAGAACGAGGATGGCGCCGTCCTGCTACCCTTGGCAGACGCGGGCTCGGCGATGCACCAACGACCGGAAGCTGCCCGTCGGAGCCGACTCGATCCCGATTCATTCCGTCGAAGAACCGATCGTTCAGTAGGTCATCGCCAATACTGCCCGACGCGGCCGCTAAAGTTGCGAAAGCCGCTAAAGCGCCGTCATTCCGGGATTTCGTGGCTGCTAAAGCACTGCTAAAGTTTGCTACAGCAGCAAGCTCATGCGGCGCGCCCACGGCAACACCAGCGAAGCGCCTGGACCGGTTGCTCTCGCAGTTGGGCGACGGCGCCAGTTCATGACGGCGCCACCGTGACGATCGTGTACGCTTTACGTCGCCAGTTAGACCCGACCATCTTGCCGCGCGGCTCTGACCTGACCCATCCGTGCTCCTCCAGAATGCCCATCAGCTGCCGAGCGCGCGCGGTGTAGCGGATCCAGGCTGGTCCTCTCTGCACGATATCCGGTATCCCGATCACGTCGAGCGGCCACTTGGTCGTGAGCCAGATCCCTAATCTTTCGGCGTCGTAGAGATCGACGGGGAACGCCATCCTTCCCCTGAAATGCAACAACTTATTCGCGAACCACCGCGCGATAAGGATGCCGCGCCGCATACGATCCGCGCCGATGTGGATGGCCTCCGGCGTCTCAAATGCCGTCAGGATGCCGGCGATGCGGGCCGCCTGTTCGGCAAATTTCGATGCGAACGCGCAACAATCGGCGAACGCGCCATCCTCGGCGATCTGCTGCTCGATCTCGATGACGAATGCGGAATATAGGGCTGCTGCCTCATCGTCGCACGCAAGCCCCCGCAAAGAGGCTTCGCTGCTCGCGCCGGAAAGCAATGTCGCATGCGTGAGAAGGTGCGCCATCCGCGTGTGAAACCGCGTGAAAGCAGGAGACGGTGGCGGACGCTGCCGCACATCATCGAAGCGCATGCCCATGGTGCTGAAGGGCTCCGCGATCAAAAAACGCGCGGCCAGTCTCTCGCTCCAGGCGTTCGAGCCAAGAAGCCGCGCCGCGGCTTGGCGCGATGTTACGGCGTGAATGGTGACGCGACGATCGGTCAGGACAAGGGGCGGCGAACCGGCGCGCACGCACTTGATAGGGTCGCCATCCCAACATGGTGTCAGCACGCGTGTCATGGCGGCGTGCACCTTGGTGGCGCACTTTCCCTCGATACCGAGCAACTGACCGCCTTCCGATGAAAAAATTCCGACCGCAGACTGCCCCTTCAGCAATTCGACCAAGCCGTCAGGAGGGATATCTGCGCAGGTCAGCAGCGCTGCACGCGTGGTCTCGTTGGCACGCGCCATCTGTTGCAACTCGCGTTCCCGTTCAACGACCGGCTGCAGGAGGAGCTTTTCGACTGCCGATTGTCGCTCGCCGCTGTCGGCGATCGTCATAATGAAGAGGCCGAGCGGGCGACGCGCGCCGGTCGGCAGAATGATGTCGGCGGCGCCCTGCGTGGCCAGAGAAACGGCCGCCAAGGCGGTACAAGCGCAAAGTTGCCAATGTGCCTGGGTCTGGGCGGCAACGAACCGTACTGCCGGCTCGATCA
>JAEYYQ010000598.1 GCA_023428365.1 Pseudomonadota bacterium
GGCATCATCATCTGGCAGATCCTGTCGTCTCTTAATGTCTGGCCGCGTGTCCTGTTTCCCTCGCCGCTGGAGGTCGCCCAAGCCTTCGTGAGCGATATCGCCAGCGGCGTGCTGCTGGTGAACCTGGGGGTGAGCCTGAAAAGCCTGATCATCGGCTTCCTGGTCGGGTCGGCGATTGCGATTCCGCTGGGCTACCTGATGGGTCTGAACCGCAGGAGCCGGGATTTTTTCGATCCGCTGGTCAATCTTCTGCAGGCAATCCCCGGACTGGCCTGGATTCCATTCGCCATTCTCTGGTTCGGACTCGGCCAAGGCGCGGTCACATTCATCATTGTGATGTCGGTGTTCTTCCCGGTGTTGCATAACCTGCTGACTGGTATCCGCATGGTGCAGCCGGTGTTGATTGAGGCTGTGCGGACGTTGGGGGCAGGCAAGGCCGCAGTCATCAGCCATGTGATCTTTCCCGCCACGCTGCCCAATCTCATGACCGGCATCCGGCTGGGTATCGCCTTCGGCTTCCGCTCCCTCGTCGGCGGCGAAATGATCGCGAGCACGAACGGACTGGGCTATGCCATTTTCAATGCGCAGCAGTACTTCCAATCGGCGCGCATCGTCGTCGGCATGCTCGCGATTGGCATCACCTGGCTCATAATGGACCGCTTCATCCTGCGTCCCATCGAACAGCGCACGACGATGCGTTGGGGGCTGGTCCGTGACGGGATCGACACAGCCTGACGAGCAAGCGCGCGATCGGCGGGTTCAAGTTGTGGGCACTACCGATGTGTCCGCACCGATACACAACCGAATAGGTTCTTCGCTGTTCGCCGAAAGCCCCTCTGCGACAATAGTTAGGGCTACCCGAGCGGGAATAAAGACCATATATGGTCCCGATGATCCGCGCGGACGACCATCTGTCGATCGCTGAACGACCGCCACATTCCGGGCGGGCGCTCGCCGCTGCGCTTTGGCTGTTTGTGGCGCTGGCTCTCCACTGGGCTATCCCCGTCGGGCCAACCTTTGAAGCATCGCTCCAGGCGCAGAGTTCGTCCGGCGCCAATGGCGCGAGCCAACGTGCCGACGACCCGGCGCTGCAGCCGCGCGCACTACCTCTCGTCGTAACCGTCGAAAGCCATCTTCTTTCTGGCAAGCGTGATCCGTGGAGCGGCGACAATTCGTTCTACGGGCTGCCTCCGACCGCAACATGGCGTCCAGAGCCGCGAGCCGTGGTCTACACGGCCGCTATCTCGGCTGAGCATCTGCCAGTCTTCAGGCGTACGTTCGATGCGCGCGGCCCACCCCGGCTCGCCTGATATCTGCTTGCCGCTGCGATAGTGGTTTCACCCCTTTTAATCTCGTGCCAGTACGCCGCGCGGTCTGACCGCAGCAGGCGCGCTGCCTCTTGCCGGATTGCTTTCCATGCGCACATCTCGATGGGTGATCATCACCTATTCCTTGATCATTTTGCTCGGCATGCTTGCCGCGTTTCCGAACCTCCTCACGCGGCAGCAACTCGATGCACTGCCGAATTGGATGCCGCAAAAGCAGGTCACACTTGGCCTTGATCTCAGCGGTGGCTCTCATCTCGTTCTCGAAGTCGATGCCAACGCTCTCAAAAACAATCGCCTGGGCGCCCTGCTTAACGATGTACGAAACAAGCTGCGATCGGAGAACATCCGCGCGCAATCGGTTCAGCGCACCAAGGACGGCGTAACTGTTACGATCACCGACGCTGGCGATCGCAGCCGGGCCGCGACCGCTCTGCGCGGCCTGATCGCAATGGTCGGGCATTCTGGATTCGGCGTGCCGGACATCGATATCCAAATCGATGGCGACACGATCAATCTCAGCCTGACCGAAGCCGGTTTTCGCGATCGTCTGAATGCCGCGGCCGAACAGAGTTTGGAGATCGTTCGCCAGCGCGTCGATCAGGCGGGCATGGCCGAGCCGACCATCCAGCGGGTCAATGGCGATCGCATCCTCGTCCAATTGCCCGGACTTCAGGATCCAACACAGCTCCGTCAGCTTCTTGGCTCGACGGCGCAAATGAACTTCCACATGCTCGCCACGAACGTCGACCCGCAGGGCCCGGCGCCGCGCGGCGTGACAATGCTGCCCTCCAATGAGGGTAATCAGAAGTACCCGGTCGAGGATCGTGTTGCGATCAGCGGCGAACGTCTTACTGATGCTCGTGCCGGTTTCGATCAGCGGACCAATGAGCCGATCGTTTCGTTCCGATTTGACCGGACGGGGGCACGTCAGTTCGGCGACATCACCACGGCCAATATCGGTCGTCCCTTCGCGATCGTCCTCGATGGAAAAGTTCTAAGCGCTCCTGTCATCCGTGAGCCAATTCTTGGAGGATCGGGCCAGATCAGCGGCAATTTCAGTGTCCAGGACACTGTGGTTCTCTCTGCGCTGCTGCGCGCCGGTTCGTTGCCGGCGCCTTTGACAGTTATCGAGGAACGGACCGTCGGTCCCGATCTCGGCGGCGATGCCATCAAGATGGGCATCTACACCGGTATCGCGGGCTTCGCTCTGGTCTTCGGCGCCATGATCGTTCTCTACGGCACGTGGGGGCTGCTGGCCAATTTGGCGCTCATCTTCAACGTGGCACTGACGTTCGGCGCCCTCAGCTTTCTCGGAGCGACACTGACGCTGCCGGGCATAGCTGGTGTCGTCTTAGGGATTGGTCTCGCAGTCGATGCCAATATCCTCATCAATGAGCGCATCCGAGAGGAGACAAAAAAAGGAGCCGGTGCCTTCAAGGCGCTCGACCTTGGCTTCACCCGTGCCTACTCGACGATCGTCGATGCCAACATCACATCGCTGATCGCGACAGCACTGCTGTTCATGTTCGGCTCGGGGCCAGTCCGTGGCTTCGCCGTCACGATGTTCCTCGGCATCGCAATCTCGATGTTTACCGCGGTGGCCGTGGTGCGCGTGATCATGACGGAGATCGTGCGCCGTTGGCGGCTCAAGACGATCAACATCAAGCCACTGATCAAGCTGGCGCCCGAGGGCACGTCCATATCGTTCATGCGGGCGCGCTTCTTCGGCATCGGCATGTCGATGTTTCTGTCGCTGGCGTCGATCGGATTGTTCATTCATCCGGGTCCCAGCTACGGCATCGACTTCAAGGGCGGCATCCAGATGGAGGTGAAAACGCCGGGTCCGGCCAATCTCGGGCAGCTCCGCAGTACACTGGGCGGGCTCGGACTTGGTGAGGTGACGCTGCAAAACATCGGCGATAACAGCAATGTTCTGGTCAGGGTCGAGCGCCAGTCAGGCGGCGAGGAGGCTCAGACGGCGGTGTTGCAGACCATGCGCGGGGCAATTACCAAGGCCGTTCCCGACGCGTCGATCGAACGAACCGAAGTGGTCGGCCCCAAGGTCAGCGGCGAACTGGCGAGATCGGGCATCCTTGCGGTCGTCTTCGCGAGCCTTGCCATGCTCGTCTACATCTGGTGGCGTTTCGAATGGTATTTCGCTGTCGGCGCCATCGCCACTCTCGTTCTCGACACGACGAAGACGATCGGCTTCTTCGCGCTAACCGGGCTCGACTTCAATCTCACGGCTATCGCGGGATTGCTGACCATCATCGGCTATTCGGTGAACGACAAGATCGTCGTTTATGACCGGATGCGCGAAAACATGCGCCTCTATAAAACGATGCCGCTCAGGCAGATTATCGACAAGAGCATCAACGAAGTGCTCGCGCGGTGTATCTTCACATCGCTCAGCACGTTTCTCGCCATGTTGCCGATGGCGATCTGGGGCGGACCAGCGGTGGCGAGTTTCGCGGTGCCAATGGTGTTCGGTA
>JAEYYQ010000602.1 GCA_023428365.1 Pseudomonadota bacterium
CGGCTGAACGCCGACCATATGCGCGGCGCTTTGGCGGCGATCCAGGACGTCCTTGCTGAAATGGGTGTTTCCAGCCTGAAATCGGCTGCTTAGGAGAATTCAAACGATGAATGCCAATCGCGCGCCCAATCAGGTCGTCTGCAACGGCCGCAATTACAGCTTTCCGCGTGCGCCGACTGTCGTCATTTGCCTCGACGGTTCGGAGCCGGGTTACATTGAGGAAACGATCAAGGCCGGGCGTGCGCCGACATTCGCGCGCTTCATGAAGGACGGCGCCAACCTGCTCGCCGATAGCGTGATCCCGAGCTTCACAAATCCGAACAACCTGTCGATCATCACCGGGCGCCCGCCCGCCATCCACGGCATCGCGGGCAACTTCTTCTGGGACGAATCCGCCCAGACCGAAGTGATGATGAACGACCCCAAGTTCCTGCGTGCGCCGACCATTCTGAAGGCGTTCCACGACGCAGGTGCCAAGGTCGCGATGGTGACGGCCAAGGATAAGCTGCGACTGCTGCTGTCCAACGGCCTCGATTATTCATCGGGCCGTGCGATCGCGTTTTCCTCGGAAAAGGCAGACAAGGCGACCAAGACGGATAACGGCATCGACAACGTGCTGGAATTCGTCGGTAAGCCGGTTCCCGATGTCTACTCGGCTGGGCTATCGGAGTTCATTTTCGCCGCCGGGGTCAAGCTGATGAACACGTTCCGCCCCGACCTGATGTACCTATCGACGACGGACTATATTCAGCACAAAGCCGGACCTGGTACGCAGATCGCCAACGACTTCTACGCGATGATCGATGGTTATCTCGCCGAGCTGGACAAGGCCGGTGCCATTATCGTCGCGACCGCCGATCACGGGATGAACAACAAGCATCTGGCCGACGGCTCACCGGATGTCATTTATCTGCAGACCCTGTTTGACGAGTGGCTCGGCAAGGGCGTTGCGCGGGTCATTCTGCCGATTACCGATCCTTACGTCGCGCATCACGGCGCGCTGGGATCGTTCGCGACGGTTCATGTTCCCAACGAGTTGATGGTCCCGGGGCTGCTGGACAAGCTCTGGAAAGTGGACGGCGTCGAAACGGCATGCAGCCGCGCGGTTGCGTGCGAGCAGTTCGAGCTTCCGCCGGACCGCATCGGCGACATCGTGGTGCTTTCGACCCGCAACAAGGTTCTCGGCACTGCGCCTGAGAAGCATGACTTGTCGGGCCTCGATGAGCCGCTTCGCTCGCATGGTGGGCGTACCGAGCAGCGTGTGCCGATGATTTCCAATCGCAAGATACAGCTTCCGGCTGACCGGAAGCTACGGAATTTCGACGTTTTTGACGTCGCCCTCAATCACGTAGTCTGAGAACTGCGGCCCAACGGAGAGCCTACGATGCAGGAAAAGGTGAGAGCGCCGAAACTGCCCACGGCCAAGCACGAAAAGATGCGCATCGCCGGCAAACTGGTGGATGCCGATGAGCGCGTCGAAGTCTTCAATCCCTACACGGGTGAGGTCGTTGGGACGGTGCCAGCCGCCAGCCCCGCGCAGGTGGCCGAGGCATTCCGCATCGGTAATGACTACAAGTCGAAGCTGACCCGTTACGACCGGCAGAAGATCCTGACACGGACGGCTGAAATCCTTGCGTCTCGCCGCGAGGAGATCGCGCATCTGATCACGGCGGAATCCGGGCTTTGCCTGAAGGATTCGCTGTACGAGGTGGGCCGCGCTTATGACGTCTATCTGCTCGCCGGGCAGATGGCGATCCGCGACGACAGCGAAATCTATGCCTGCGATATCACCCCGCACGGCAAGGCGCGGCGCATCTATACCTCGCGCGAACCGGTGCTGGGCTGCATTTCGGCGATCACGCCGTTCAATCATCCGCTGAACATGATCAGCCACAAGATTGCGCCGGCGATCGCGACCAACAACCGCGTCGTCGCCAAGCCGACCGAGCTGACGCCGCTGACGGCGTTGCTGCTGGCCGATATCCTGTATGAAGCCGGTCTGCCGCCGGAAATGCTGTCCATCGTCACCGGCAATCCGCGCACGATGGGCGATGCGATGATCACCGATCCGCGCGCCGACATCGTGACCTTCACGGGCAGTGTCAGGGTAGGCAAGTACATCGCCGATAAGGCTGGCTACAAGCGCATTATCCTGGAGCTCGGTGGCAACGATCCGCTGATCGTCATGGAGGATGCCGATCTCGACAAGGCAGCGGAACTGGCCGTTCAGGGCGCGACCAAAAACTCCGGTCAACGCTGTACGGCAGTGAAGCGGATATTGGTGGTTGAGGCGGTTGCCGATGCGTTTGCCGAAAAAGTACTGGCGAAAGCCAAGAAACTGAAGTCCGGTGATCCGATGGATCCGAATACGGACGTTGGAACCGTGATCCATGAACGCGCCGCGATCGAATTCGAGTCGCGGGTCAACGATGCTGTCTCCAAAGGCGCGAAGCTTCTCCATGGCAATGACCGCAAGGGCGCGCTGTTTCCGGTCACGGTCGTGGATCACAACCCGTATACCTGTGAGCTGGTTAAGGAGGAGACGTTCGGGCCTGTCGTGCCGATCATCCGCTGCCCGAACAACATCGACGATGTCATCCGCATTTCCAATTCGACCGCGTTCGGCTTGTCATCCGGCGTTTGTACCAACCGGCTGGACTACATCACGCGCTTCGTTAACGAACTGAACGTCGGTACGGTGAATATCTGGGAAGTCCCGGGCTATCGCATCGAGCTGTCGCCATTCGGTGGCATCAAGGATTCCGGTCTCGGCTATAAGGAAGGCGTCTGGGAAGCGATGAAAAGCTATACCAATGTTAAAACTTATTCTCTGCCCTGGCCGCACGGATAAGGATGCGGGGTCGGCGCAGACACTCAGAGATTGAAGGGCGCTCAATGACGCTTTTCGAGCTCCTGTTTCTGCACATCTGCAAGGCAGCGCGCCGCCCGATTATGCAAGTAGTGCAATTCCCGACGGGCCTCCTTTGGAGGCCCGTTTTTTATGTCGAAAAATCGGAAGTTGCGTGAAGGAATTCAAATGCAAAGTCGGTTTATGCGCCGTAAGATGCATCGCAATAATTCCGATAAGGAGCATGGCGCAAGGCATGTCTATCATTATAGCTTGACCGAACATGCCCAAGCGGTCCGTCGCAATCCAGAACCCATCTGGATGATGTTTAAAACGTGAAGGAGGGAGTACAGTATGAATATGTTGAAGGGCTTCGCGCTGGCCTTGACGGCTTGTGCGGCGTTCGGGCTGGCGGCGACGCCGAGCCTGGCGCAGAAAACCAAAGTCACGATCTATACGGCGATTGAAAACGACCAGCTTGCACCGTTCAAGGCTTCTATCGAAAAGGCCGTTCCCGAAGCAGAAGTTGTCTGGGTTCGAGACTCGACCGGCGTTATCACGGCCCGGTTCCTGGCGGAGAAGGACAACCCGCGCGCTGACATGGTGCTGGGACTTGCCGCCACCTCTCTGTTGGTGTTCGAAAAGGCAGGCTTGCTCGAGGCCTATAAGCCAGCTGGCGTGGACGCTCTAAAGCCGGAATTCCGCGACAGCAAGGATCCCTACACCTGGACCGGCATGGACGGTTATCTCGGTGTGATTTGCTACAACACGGCAGAGGCTGGGAAGGCGAACATCAAGGCTCCGACCACCT
>JAEYYQ010000007.1 GCA_023428365.1 Pseudomonadota bacterium
AACAACTCGGAGGCATACTGCTCCCGACCGGCTCGATCCGTTTGGCGGCAGGTGGCCGTATCGAGGATCTGCCTGGGTTCGCTGATGGCGCGTGGTGGGTGCAGGATGCCGCCGCCGCGCTGCCCGCTAAATTGTTCGGCCGTGTCGACGGACAACGCATTGCCGATCTCTGCGCGGCTCCAGGAGGCAAGACAGCCGAGTTGGTGTCGGCCGGAGCCCGGGTGACGGCGGTTGATTCATCCGGCCAGCGGCTGGCGCGTCTGAAAGCCAACCTTGAACGCTTGCGTCTGGAGGCGGAGGTCATTCACGACGATGTTTCTGAATGGCGCGCACCAGAGCCGTTCGATGCCGTGTTGCTGGATGCACCGTGCAGTGCCACGGGGACAATTCGTCGGCATCCGGACATTCTGAGGTTGAAACAGCCGGGCGATCTTCAGCGCCTCGGCGAACTGCAAGCCCGGCTGCTGCAGAACGCTGCGCGCGTGGTCAAGCCTGGTGGTCTGCTCGTCTACTGCACGTGCTCGCTGGAGCCGGAAGAGGGGTCGCATCAGGTCGACAAGTTGCTCGCACGTGGGACCTTTGAGCGCATTCCGATCACTCCCGATGAGATTGGGGCAGACGCAAGCTGGATCTCGCCAGAAGGCGATTTGCGGACGCTGCCGTTCCATCTGCCGCTGCCGACGGAGGGCATATCCGGGATGGACGGCTTCTACGCCGCACGCCTGCGCCGGAAGGGGTGACGGACTGTGCACAGGTAACGCACAGGCGTCATAGGCGCGTCTTGCCGGCGCCGTGCCGATGGGCAATATCGATATCATCAGCCAGTCCTGTTGGATGGCTAAAAGTCTCGACTGGGACACGAGTTACGTCTGATCGGAGATCCGAGTGGCGGCCCTCACACTGACGGAGCAAACGCGTCTTGCGCGCCTGGCGACAGACCGCGTCCGTCGTGCGGCAGTCGCGAGACTGCTCGGCTCGCGACTGCTGCGTTGGCGCTATGGGGCGCCGGTTGCCGATGAGCTGTTGATCGTCCCGCAAGAGCTTCGCACCGCCGATCCAAGCTTTGCCAGTGAGATCGAGTATGGCCATTTCGGGTTTGGCGGGGCGGCAGCCTTCATCGGTGATGGATCGCCCTTCGATCTGAAGCCGCCCAGCCCAGCCTGGGAGCGCGAGCTGCATGGGTTTGGCTGGCTGCGTCACCTGCGGGCTGCAGACCAGGACACGGCGCGCGATCACGCGGTCGGATTGGTTCTCGACTGGGTTCGTCGATACGGCAGTCGCACGGGCGTGGCTTGGGAACCTCTGGTCACCGGACGCCGCTTGATTTCGTGGATCGCCAACGCACCGCTGCTGCTTGAGGACGTTGATCAGGCCACCTACGACCGCATCGCCGACAGCCTGGGCGATCAGTTGATTCATCTTTCGGCGACGTGGCGGGACGCGCCGGCCGGCTATTGCCGGTTGATGTCGTTAGCTGCGCTGGTGTTGGCCGATCTGTGTGTCGCCGGTCACGATAAGCACCTGGGCGAGATTGAGAGTGAGTTTGCTGCGGAATTGGAAGCGCAGATCCTTCCGGATGGTGGACACATCA
This sequence comes from Pseudomonadota bacterium, assembly GCA_023428365.1. GTDB lineage: Bacteria > Pseudomonadota > Alphaproteobacteria > Rhizobiales > Hyphomicrobiaceae > ZC4RG25. Next base: position 1,592 of record JAEYYQ010000007.1, read on the forward strand.
GTCGCAATCCGGGCGTGCCGGTTGAGCTGCTGCTGGATTTTCTTCCGTTGCGGCAGTGTTTCAGCGTTCGTGACCGCCCCGCACCCGCCGCGCTGAACGACGCCATTGATCGTATGCTGCCGATGCTTCGGTTCATGCGCCTCGGCGATGGTGGCTTGGCGCGGTTCAACGGAATGGGGGCGCCACACGTTGATGCGTTGGCTACCGTACTGGCTTACGGCGAGGTGCCATCCAGCCTACCTTCGCTCTGTCAGTTTGCGGGATATGCGCGATTGCAGCGGGGCGAAACGATCGTCATTGCCGATGTCGGTGCTCCGCCAGCGCTGGAACTCGCGGGACAAGCTCATGCCGGCTGCTTGTCGCTTGAAATGAGTTCGGGGCGTTGGCCAATTCTCGTCAACTGTGGAGCGCCCGGGCCGGCCGATCAGGATTGGGGAGCTGCGGCGCGCGCGACGGCCAGCCACAATACCCTCTGCATCAACAGCAAATCGTCATCGAAACTGGTGCGGAACGATCTGCTCGAAAGCCTGGTCGGCGCGCCTCCTATTCGCTTCCCGCAGAATGTCGCGGCGAAGGTGCAAGATCTTGATCAAGAGGCCATTGCCCTGGAAGCTCAGCATGACGGCTATGTGCGCAAGTTCGGCCTCGTGCATCGGCGTCGGCTCGTGCTCGATGCGAATGGTGGCATGCTGTCGGGCACGGATACTCTGGCGCCGTCAACCGGACAGCCTCGTTCGGCCGCCGATATTCCATTCGCCATTCATTTTCACCTTCATCCCGACGTCGGCTGCAGCCTGATCGCCCAGACACAGCAGGCGGAAATCAAATTGCCCAACGGCGAGCGCTGGTTGTTGTGGGCGGACGGCGCTCAGCTGGTGATTGAAGACGGTGTGCACTGCGCTGATTTGTCCGGTCCCCGGCGTTCACTGCAGGTTGTGCTGCGAAGCGCTTGTCGCAGGGAGTCCGTTGTGCACTGGACGCTGAGGCGGCTGAATTAAGGGGCAGTCATTCACTTTTTCGAGCATTTTCTCCTCGTCGAAAGTGTGCTAGCGCCCATCGCAAATTCAGGCACGGCGTGCTGCTTAACGACACCCGAGGACAAAGATGAGCGATCCCGTCATTCGCCGAGCGCTATTGTCAGTCTCGGATAAGACCAGGCTCGAGCTGCTTGCCCGACATCTCCACGATAGCGGCGTCGAATTGATCTCGACCGGCGGCACGGCAGAACTGCTCAAGGCTGCGGGCCTTCCGGTCAAGGACGTTGCTCAGCACACAGGCTTTCCCGAAATGATGGAGGGCCGCCTCAAAACTTTGCATCCGAAAGTGCATGGTGGCCTGCTCGCCGTTCGCGACGCAGCCGATCATATGCAGTCCGCGCAAGCGCATGACATCGAGATGATCGATCTGCTGGTCGTAAATCTCTATCCGTTCGAGGCTGCTGTCGCTCGCGGAGCCAATCGTGCGGCCTGCATCGACAATATCGACATCGGCGGCCCGGCCATGATCCGCGC
>JAEYYQ010000044.1 GCA_023428365.1 Pseudomonadota bacterium
GCGCAGCGGTGCTGGCTGCGGCCCGCGCTGAATCGATCGACCGCGTTGGCGTCCGCACCTATCGGCCTTACGTCACGCCGGTCTCTTTCGGAGCTATCGGCGGCAGCGAAACGCGACGGCATTTCAAGCCGATCCGCCGCACTGCGCTACATGATTGGCACGCCAAGAACGGCGCCGTGTTCATGGAAACCGGCCCGTGGCTGCGGCCACTCTATTATACGCGCACGTCTGAGACCGGCTGGGGACCGATCCTTCGCGAAGCCCGCGCCGTGCGCCAGGGCGTCGGCATTTGCGGCGTCTCGACGCTCGGTAAGATCGACGTGCAAGGACCAGACGCAGGCACATTCCTCGACCGGCTCTACACCAACACGATCTCGAAGCTTCCGGTCGGGCGGGCGCGTTATGGCCGGATGCTGCGTGAGGATGGGATCGTCTTCGACGACGGCACCACGTCGCGGCTCGGCGAAAACCACTATCTGATGACGACTACCACCGCGAAAGAGGCCGAAGTTCTGGCGCACATGGAGTTTTACGCCCAGACGGTATGGTCAGAGCTCGACGTTCAGTTCTGCTCCGTCACCGATCAGTGGGCACAGATGGCGGTGGCTGGTCCGAAGTCGCGAGAAACATTGGAAACCTGCGTCGAAGGCCTCGATCTGTCGAACAAGGGCCTGCCGTTCATGGGCGTCGCCGATGCCACCATCGCCGGCGTACCGGTGCGCATATTCCGCGTCAGCTTCTCCGGCGAACTGGCCTATGAGATTGCCGCACCCGCCGGATACGGTCAGCGCGTGTGGGAGGCGATCCTCGCTGCTGGCAAGGCGTTCGGCATCGTGCCTTACGGCATCGAAGCCATGGGGTTGATGCGGATCGAGAAAGGCCACGCGGCTGGCCCCGAACTCAACGGGCATACGACGGCGAATGATCTCGGGCTGCAGAAGATGCTGAAAAAGAGCGGCGATTTCGTCGGCCGCGTCAATGCCCAGCGCCCGGGACTGACGGATGCCAAGAGACCGAGCCTTGTCGGCATCCGCGCGCTGACAGGCGATTTCGATAAACGGCTGCGCGGCGGCGCGCATATCGTCAGCGGCCCCGAGGATACGCACAGCCTCGGCTGGGTCACGAGCGTCACGCGCTCCGTGGAACTCGACCGCTGGATCGGACTGGCAATGATCGAAGGCGGTATCGACCGTCGCGGCCAGCGTCTTTACGCCGTCTTCCCCCTCAAGGACGAGGTCGTCGAGGTGGAGATCACCACCCCGCACCACGTCGATCCGGAGAATACCCGTGTCCGCGCTTGAAACGCTGTCTCCGATTGCCAAGGCTCTGAAGCCGGGACGTCACGGTGCCGCCGGTGACGCGCCGGTTGTCCTCACCGAACGGCGTCTTGTCGTCGTCCAGGTACAGGCCCGCAAGAACCAGGACGCAGCGCTGGCGAATGCATTGTCAGCCGCGTTCGGATTGAAACTGCCGGGGCCCGGCCATACCGGTACTGCCGGCGAATGGTCGGCCGTCTGGATCCAGCCGGGTATGTGGCTCGTCACATCGCCGTTTACCGGTCCCGGCGATCTCCTCAACCGTCTGGCCACGATCGTCGGGACGACGGCATCGCTCACTGACCAGACGTTCGGCAAGACAGTGCTGCGGTTAGCGGGTCCGCATGCCCGCGATGTGCTGGCCAAGGGCTGTCGCGTCGATCTACATCCGCGCGTTTTCGGACCGGGACAGTCGGCCGTCACGCCGCTGTCTCAGGTCAGCTGCGTGCTCGCCCAAGTGGACGACAAGCCGACGTTCGATCTGATCGTGCCGTCCACCTTCGCGACCGCCGCTGTAGACTGGCTGGAGATCGCGGCGGCGGAATACGGGCTCGAGGTTAGCGTTCCGGGCGGCTGACAATCAGCGAGACGACTTGTAGCGATCGTCCACCCTCGCCACCCAGCGAAAAAAGGAGTGCCGGAGGACATCGATGTCCTCTCGCAGCTTCGCCCCAGCCTCACTGCCCTTGGCCTTTCCATCTTCCAGACGACGTCGGATTTCGGCATGCCGGCGCAGCATCTGGTCCCATTCCGATTGCAGGGGGTTATCCAGAGCACCGCGGGCGGCAGCCAGGGCTTTTTTCTTTTCCTCGATCCGCGCGTCCAGATCCTGAAGAGACTGTTGAAACTCGATGTCATCTTCGCTCATGACCTGCTCCGCTCATGCTGCAAATTCGCAGCTATGAAACGTAACAGGGGCGCTTAGGTTCGCCCGGAGCGCCGAAGCAGCGTTAATCTCCGCTGCCCAGAGACATCATCTCGCCGACCTTGCGGTCGAGGTGACCGCGCCACTGCGCCATGTAGTCCTTGAAGGCGGCGATGTCGGCCTCGTCATTGGCTCCCTTGGAACCACAGGTTTTGACGATGCTGTCTGTCGCCTGCGCAATAAAGTGATCGTCGATCTTGTCGCTATCGATCGCCGACCCCAGAACGGCCGTCGCGAGTTTCCCGTAGAACGTTGCTGTTTCCCGGGACAGGCAAGCCCGGAAGTCTTCACTAGCCTGTGCTCGTATCGTGTTGCTCACAGTGAATGCGAGCAGAAGCGTGGCAAGGGTGATCGCCGTCGAAGTATGACGGCCAGAACGTAGCGCGCGCATGATCGTCCCGGGTTTACGGTTATTCACAGCGTGCCTAGGTGCGCATTGTGGCGATTCCAAAATCAGGTGAGACAAGTCGGTGGTTCATCAACCGTTTCTGACGCAGGTGTGGCCCAGTTCCCCCGCCTGTCAGTCCGAGGAGCGGCTAGTCGCCCCGGAACAGTCCGTTGCTGCCCTCGGTAATGCGTATTGTGATCAAGGCTGAGACACTGAGCACCGCGAAACCTACGGCAAGTGGCAACATCGTACCGTTGAAGGCATGCCCGACGAACCACCCAAACAGGGCGCCGGACGCCGTTGTGTAAGATCCGATGAGCGATGAAGCCGTGCCCGCCACGCTTCCAAGCGGCTGCATCGCGATGGCATTGAAGTTCGGGAAGAGGAAGCCAACCGAGAAGAAGATCGCGGAGACAATCGCCGTGAATACGACGAGCGGCGGCTCGGAAGGCGCGACCGCAACAAGCAAGACAGATGCGACTGCAAAACCGACCAGGGCCGAATGCGAGACCCGGCGCATGCCGTAGCGCTGGACCAGCCTGGAATTCACGAATGAGGCCACCGCCATCATCGCGGCCACCGCGCCGAAAACGAACGGAAACGCCGCACCGAGCCCATAGATATCCACGAATACCTGCTGCGCGCTGGTGACATAAGATACAAGGCTGCCGAAGATGAAGCCCGTCGCCATGCCATATCCGACGGACGGGCGTGACGTCAGAGCCATCCGAACCGCCGTCCCGATGCCGACAGGATGCAGGCGGCTTTCAGGAGAACTGGAGCCCGGCAGTCGCAGAAGCGCCCACACCAGGCTCACGGAGCCGATCAGCAGCAGAACTCCAAAGATGAATGTCCAATCGCCGACGAGCAGCAATCCCTGCCCGGCCGCCGGTGCAACCACGGGCACCACGATGAACGTCATCATCACCAGCGACATGACACGCGCCATCGCCCTGCCGCTAAAGTAATCGCGCACGATGGCAACGGCGATCACGCGTGGCGCAGCCGCGCCGAAGCCCTGCATTGCGCGTGCGAGTAGCAGAAAGAAGTAGTTACCGGAGAGCAGGACGCCGATCGTCCCGAAGATATAGAGGACCAACCCGCACAACAGCATCGACTTGCGTCCCAACCGGTCGGACAACGGCCCGAACAGCACTTGCCCGAAGGCGAGGCCGACCAGATAGCACACCAGCACAAGCTGACGGTGGTTAGGCTCGGCGAGATTGAAGGTGTCCCCAATCGCCGGTAGCGCGGGCAGCATGATGTCGATCGATAGCGCCGTCAGTGCCATCAATAATGCGGTGAGACCGACAAACTCTGGAAAAGGGATCGGGAGCACACGCCCGCCATCGCCGCGCAACGCGGTGCGATCGGCTGGGCTGCCGGTGTCGTTCATGGGCGCTCCGATGTTTCAGCTGGCGCGCTTCGAATAGCCTATCAGGCACCTTTGGCGATACCGCATCGCAGCATGGCTGGCCTGCGCCGATCTTCGCAGATACGTCAAACTGCGCACAAGTTTCCTCACTTGCGCGATCAGGCTAGGTTGGGGGTGTCTCGGGAGGAAAGCAAAAACGCCATGGACTTTTCATTCTCGGAAGAACAGACCGCAATTCGCGAAACAGCACTGACCTTCGCTCGCGAACGCATCGCTCCATTCGCCGACCAGTGGGACGAACAGGCCCACTTCCCCGTCGATGTCATCCGCAAAACCGCGCCGCTTGGCATGGCAACGATTTATGTGCCTGAGGACAAAGGCGGATCGGGCCTGTCGCGTCTCGACGGCGCATTGATCTTCGAGGCACTCGCCTATGGATGCCCGGCGATCTCGGCGTACCTGTCGATCCACAACATGGTTGCGTGGATGGTCAGCCGCTACGGCACGGCCGATCAAAACGCCGCGTGGATGCCGAAACTCGCCTCGATGGACTGGCTTGCGAGCTATTGCTTGACCGAGCCAGGGGCAGGCTCCGACGCAGCGGCATTGGCGACCCGCGCCGAGCGGCGTGGCGACTACTACGTGCTCAATGGGACCAAACAGTTCATCTCGGGCGCTGGTGCGACGGATTTCTACTTTATCTTCGCACGCACGGGCGGCGACGGCGCATCCGGCGTCTCAGCGTTCGTCGTCATGAAGGATACGCCCGGGCTCTCATTCGGTGCCACTGAACGCAAGATGGGCTGGAATGCGCAGCCTACGCGTCAGGTCATCATGGAGAATGTCGAGGTCCCGGCATCGCATCTCGTCGGCGGCGTGGAGGGTCAAGGCTTCCGCATGGCCATGAGCGGGCTCGATGGTGGTCGTATCAATATTGGCGCGTGTTCATTGGGTCCGGCGGCGGCGGCGCTCGACAAGGCGCGCGCGTATCTGTTTGAACGCAAAGCCTTCGGCAAAAATCTGGCTGACTTCCAGGCCCTCCAGTTCAAAATCGCAGACATGGGCACGGAGCTGGAAGCCGCTCGCATGATTATCTACCGCGCCGCCGATGCCATGGACCGCGCCGATCCGAAGGCCTCCATGTATTCGGCAATGGCAAAGCGCTTTGCCACAGACCTTGGCTTTGACATCGTCAATCAAGCTTTGCAGATCCACGGCGGCTACGGTTATCTCAAGGACTACGGCCTGGAAAAAATGCTGCGCGACCTGCGCGTTCATCAAATTCTCGAAGGCACCAACGAAATCATGCGCGTTGTTGTTTCGCGTAAGCTACTCAGCGGAAACTGAAATTGGTCGCGTTTGCTCAGGAAAACCTCACAAACGCGACAGCACATCACAGGCGTCGCCTTGCTTTTGCCAGCGTCGTCACGCACACCGCTGGATAGCAACCGCCCCACCATGATGCAGGGCCTCAGCCAATTATGACAGGAGTTGCAAAACTGTGTTGAGCACAGTGCTCCAGGCTTGCATGCTGCTCGGAGCCGCCGCTTTGACGGTATGGGCGATCGATACAGCCGTCGTTGAACGGCTGTCACGCGCAGGCGGTCGGGCGCTGCCTGATCGTGCGGAATGGCGTGCGTTGTGTGATCGCGTTCATTTCCGATTCATCGCTCCGGCTGCACTCTCGGTGACAGCAGCGCTAGCCGCGTCGGTTCATTTGCACGACGACCGCTGGCAGGTCGGAGCGGCATTGATGATCGGCTCCATCTGTTATACCTGGGACAGAATTCGGCCGGCGGGCAAAGTTCTGCACACCGTCGATCCGTCACGACGCAGCACGTTGCATCTGACGCGAGCGCGTTTCAGGGCTTACGCGCTTTCCCACTATCCTCTGATCGGCCTCGGGCTCAGCGCACTTGCAGCCTTTGCCTGGGCGCACTCGTAAGGTTGGACCGATGCCTGAAGCCGACGGCCCCGAACTCATCATCCGACGCGAAGGACGCGCCGGTCGCATCACGATGAACCGGCCGAAGGCGATGAATGCGCTGAACTACACGATGGTGATCGCGCTCGCGAATGCGCTGCGCGAATGGGAAAACGACCCCGAGATCGCGCTGATCATCCTCGATGGCGCTGGCGATCGCGGCCTGTGTGCGGGTGGCGACGTGCGCGCATTGCACGATACCGCTCCGCAGGGTTCAGCACTCGCGCGCCAATTCTGGTCGACCGAATACCGGCTCAATGCCACGATCTGCCGCTATCCGAAGCCGTTCGTCTGCTTCATGGACGGTATCGTCATGGGCGGCGGCATCGGCCTGGCTGGTCATGCAAGCCACCGCATCGTGACTGAGCGCAGTCAGCTCGCGATGCCGGAAACCAGCATTGGACTGATCCCGGATGTTGGCGGGACTTGGCTGCTGGCTCACGCTCCCGGTGAGGCGGGCGCGTATCTCGGGTTGCTCGGGGAGCGCATGCACGGCGCTGGCGCGATCTTCGCGGGTTTTGCCGATTGTTTTGTGCCATCTGACCGGCTGCCTGAACTCGCGACGGCTCTCGCGACAGGAACATCAGGTGTCGATGAGATCATCCACACCTTTACAGAGGCACCGCCCGCTTCTGATCTTGCCACCCGTATGCCAGAAATCGATGCCGCGTTCGGGTTCGATCGTGTGGAGCAGATCCGCAAGGCGTTGAAGGGCATGGATAGCGAGTGGGCGCACAAGGCGCGCGCCGAACTCGATCGTCGCTCGCCTTTGGCGCTGAAGCTGACACTTGCCGCAATCCGCAACGCCCGTAATCTTCCCGCGCTGGAAGATGCGCTCAACGTCGAATTCCGGCTGACGGTACGGCTGTTCGAGCACGGCGAATTCGTGGAAGGCGTTCGCGCGCTGCTGGTCGACAAGGACAAGTCGCCGAAGTGGAAGCCGCCGTCGCTGGCTGAAGTCAGCCCGGATATGGTCGCCGGATTTCTCCGGCCTCTGCCTCACGCGGAAGCGCTGGAACTGACCGCACCCGACGCCTGAGTCT